>NZ_JBHYXZ010000079.1:0-39209 GCF_042752395.1 Actinosynnema sp. NPDC059335
ATCCTGAAGAACGATCACAGCAGGGTGCTCCATCGTGGAACCCGCTGTACGCCCTGGTCCTGGCAGGAACGGACCCTCGGCTTCCCCACGAGGAAAGTGATGTCGCATATGTGAACCCCCAACGGATGTGCGCAGGATCGCATCTGATGCGATCCCAAGTCGGTGTGGGAACGGTCGTGGCGATCGTCGCCGTAGAAGGTGCTCTACCTGGGCGGTAAGAGGTGCCGTGCGAGCTGCCGTCAGGACTGACGGCTCCTGGTCGACACGCACGCCGATGGTCGTCGCGACCGCCACCTAGCTGCGTGTTTGCCCCGATTATCGCATCTGATGCGAAGATGTCGCATCTGGTGCGAGCGGCGGAAGGCGGCTGGTGGGCGAGGGAGAGCGACCGACGGCGGGTGCAACGGCGCTGCAGCTGGTCAACGGGCTGGTGTTCCTGCGGCCCGAGGAACAGGTTTTCGAGGCGATGCTGACCGGGTGGGAGCGTCAGCAGTCCGCGCGGAACCTGGCCGCGTCGACGATCGCGAACCGGGGCAAGCGGGTGCGTGGTTTCGTCGAGCACATCAACGCCTTTCCGTGGCAGTGGAGCGCGGCGATGGTCGACGAATGGTGCGCCGACCTGCGCGGGCTCAGAGGCGTGAGCCGGTCGAGCTTGCGGACCTATCAGCAGGCTCTGCGATTGTTCTGCCACTACCTGACCGATCCCGCCTACGGGTGGGCCGGTGAATGCGAGCGGCGGTTCGGCACGCATCCGGTGCAGGTGTGCCATGAGTGGAACACCGCGGTGCACGTGCAGGACAACGAGTCCGAGCCGGCCAAGCGGGCGTTCACCCTGGACGAGATCCAGGCGTTCTTCGACTACGCCGACGACGCGGTGCCGCGGGTGCGGGACTCCGGCCGCAAGGGCTGGCTGGCGGCGTTCCGTGACGCCACCCTGTTCAAGGTCGCCTACGCCTTCGGGTTGCGCCGCACCGAGACGCGGATGCTGGACACCGCCGACCTCGCGACCAACCCGCACGCCCGCGAGTTCGGCGAGTACGGGGTGCTGCACGTGCGATTCGGCAAGGCCAAGCCCGGCAGCCCGCCCAAGCGGCGCAGCGTGCTGACCGTGTGGGACTGGTCGGCCGAGGTGCTCGACGAGTGGATCACCGAGATCCGGCCGCGCATGGCACACTCGACCGGTCCCGCGTTGTGGCCCTCCGAGCAGTCGGCGCGCATCAGCGGCGCTGCGCTCAACGCCCGCTTCGCCACCTACCGCGACGCACTCGGCCTGGAGCCCGGCCTGGACTTCCACTCGCTGCGCCGCTCGTATGTCACGCACCTGATCGAGGCCGGCTGGGCCCCGTTCTTCGTCCAACAGCAGGTCGGTCACGAACATGCGTCCACCACCTCCATCTACACCTGCGTCTCCTCGGACTTCCGCACCCGCACCCTGCGCCGCAGCCTCGACGACACCCTTGCCTCGGCACTGAAACCGACCACCGACGGCGGGAGCACCCGATGAACGCGATGAAGAGGCGAGTCGGCTACGACTGGCGGCTGCGGGACCTGATGGCCGATCACGGCATGTTCTCCACCACCGAACTGGTCCCCCTGCTACGCGATCGCGGCGTCGAGTTGTCGGTCTCGCAGGTCCACCGACTGGTCACCGGCACCCCGGAGCGGCTCTCGCTCACAGTGCTGGCCGCGTTGTGCGACATCTTCGAGTGCAGCCCCGCCGAGCTGATCCACACCGACGCCGCCAACGTCACCCGCCGCACCGCCACCGGATCGACGGGAACGGCCACACCGCCGGCGGCCGGAGCCGCAGCGCTGCGACCTACCCGGGCTCGCATCCGTCCACAATGACCTCTCGAACCCGAACGCAGTGGGGCGACACTCGGCTTGCCGACAGCAAGTGCGTGCGCTGCGACCGCTTCTCCCGGCCCGCTGTCCGTTGGGAGGGACCGGTGTGCCGACACTGCATCAAACGCGCGACCCGGAATCGGGGCTGCTGCCCGAAGTGCGGCGAACACCGGTTGCTGCCCGGACGTGACGGCACCGGCCTTGCCATCTGCCGCGACTGCGCGGGCATCGCGCGCTCGTTCTTCTGCCGCCGCTGCGGTCACGAAGGACTGCTGGTCGGCGACAAGCTCTGCGAACGCTGCACCCTCACCAGCCGCCTCACCACCGTGCTCGACGACGGCACCGGCAGACCCCGCGCGGAACTGCTGCCGCTGCTGGAGAAGCTGCGCCTGAACGACAACCCGCACAACGGCCTGACCTGGCTGGCCAAACCCGGCACCACCGAGCTGCTCACCGCACTGGCCACCGGCACCATCGCGATCAGCCACGACGCCCTGGCCGCCCACCCCACCTGGCGCAAAGCCACCTACCTGCGTGAGCTGCTGATCACCTGCGGCATCCTCCCGCCGATCGACAAACAGCTCATGCTCTTCCAACGCTGGCTCACCACCCAGCTCGCCGGCATCGCCGACGCCGAACACCGAGTTCTGGTGCAGCGCTTCGCCACCTGGAACGAGCTGCGGCGCCTGCGCCACAAGGCCGAGCAGGCACCGTTGACCCCGGCCACTGTCCGCGTCGCCCGCGAACGCGTCCGCCAAGCCGCAGCGCTGCTGATCTGGCTCGACAGCAGTGGCCACACCCTCACTACCTGCCCGCAAGCCGACCTGGACAGCTGGCTCGCGGCCAATCCCCAGACCCGAAAGCCCGCTACGGCGTTCCTGCGCTGGGCGGGTCAGACCGCGCTCATGCCCCGACGACGTCTCACCAGAGCACCACTGCCCGCGGCCACCATCCAGCCACGTCGACAGCAGCACGCACTGATCAACACACTCGTCACGACCGACGACTGGCCACTGCGCGAACGCCTCATCGCGCTGCTGGCATTGCTCTACGCCCAGCCCCTCAGCCGGATCACCCGCCTGCGGCGCACCGACATCACGATCATCGGCCCCGACGTCTTCATCCGGCTCGGCGACCCACCCGCCCCGCTGCCACCACCACTGGACGACATGACCCGCCAACTCCTCGAACACCGCAACACCTACCGGGGCCCGAACGCCAACACCGACTGGCTCTTCCCAGGCAAACGCCCCGAGCAGCCCATCCACCCAAGAACACTCAACAACCGCTTCTCCACACTCGGAATACCGATCCAACTCGGCCGAACCACCGCCTTGCGGGAACTCCTGCACACCACACCGAGCCCCGTGGTCGCCTCCATGCTCGGAATCCACCCCGACACCACCGCTCGAATAGCAGCCGAACAAGGCATCACATGGAGCCGCTACCTCACCTCCCGGCAGCCCCGAAACGGCTCGAACAACGCGAGAATCCATGACAGTTGAAAACATGAGCTCACCAGGAAAATGACCGTGCGGAGACCTCATCAAGGCTCAGAAGGTGGTGCCGTGTCCCAGATGTGAACTCTCGTGCTGACCTTGAGCGGCTTGTCGGCCGGCCCTTTGATGTGGGCGGGCACGATCCGCTCCTCGTGCTCGCAGCCGCCCTCGGCGTGGAGCCTGGAGTTGAGGCAGGTGTTGCGCCGGTAGGGGCGCACAGGCCACCGACTGCTCCACCGCGGAGCCTCACGTTCACCCGGCGCAGCGTCCCGCTGACGGGCGTGGACGCGCACCAACCGAACAGTACCTACATCCTCGACACCTGCGCGCTGGTCCCGCTTGCGCCCATGCCGGGAACGAGGAAGTTCCTCAAGGTCGACGAGCCGGGTGCTGCCGCTCTGCGTCATGAGCTGCCAGGCGGTGTAGATCACGTGCTTCCACCTCTTACCGGACCCTGACCACAGAGGTATTAAAGGCTGACCGAACGGCAACACCGACTCCGCGAGCGGGACGAGCTGCGGTGACCAGCAGGTCAGCCACACACCGTCGAACCCGGGGTGCAGCGGCACCTCACCGCCGGGCGTGTTCAACCTCCAGGTGATCAAACCGGACCCGTCGTCGAGATCGAGGTGCTGCGGCATCCAGCGGGACCAGGACACGGCCAGGACCTGCTCGCCGTCTTGATCGTCGACCGGTTCGGCGAACACCACCAGTCCGGCCTCGGCGGGCATCCGACGTGCCGCGACCGGTTCCCGGGACGGGTAGTCCGCAGCAGCCAGCGCCAGCGCGGTCATGTCCCGGTCGACCCAGTATAGCTGCGCTTCACCCAGGCGGTGCGCCTCACGCCGAGCCATGAGCAGCGCACCGGTCACAGCACTCGTCCTTCGAATCTCCGGCGGCCCGGTCAGCCGAGGCACGACCGCGCTCTTACCGGCCACGAGGCGGCGCACCAGCTCGTAACCACACTCGGTGGTCATGACGTGCTCGCGCATCCGTAGCCGCAGGTCGGGCAACTCGGTGGGGTCGTCGATCACGGACTGCCCCTCCGAGGCTGAGCGACATGGACGACTTCGAAGAGGTCGTCGAACTGCTTGCCCAACGCGGCCAGCGCACCGCCGACGAACGCCGGACCGGGTTGAAGGTCGCCCTTGAGCACGCGGGTCACGGTCGAGCGGTTGACCTCCATCCTCCGCGCCAGGGCGTAGTCGGAGTGCAAGCGGGCCGAACGCGCCGCCTGGACGAACTCACAAGTACGAAGCCTGATGGTGTAGGGCATCACGGACCTACACCTGGTGTTGCAGCGACGTCGAACGGACATGCGGAGAACCCGACCTCTGACGAGGGAACGGCAGGATGCCCTCGACGGCCCGCCACGCCGCGTCGCAATCGGCACAGGTGGGCCAGCACCACTCCTGCTTCGTCGCGGGAACAGCCGGGATGACGAGTTCCTCGCCGCACAACGTCGTGGCCCGGTCATGCGCCACCAGGCCGACATCGACAGCGTGGCGTTGACCGTCATGGGGCAGCCAGCGGAAGGGACGCAGTGCCATCAGCGTGCCTTCCGGTCGTAGACATCGGCCCACCGGGCGAACACCGCCCGCGACCGCTCGACACTCAAAGCCAACTGCCCCACCCACCGCATCTTCGCCTCATAGGCGGCCACGGCCTGCGGATCGTCGTGGAAGACGGTGGCCGCACCGGTCTCGGCATAGGCCACCGGCCTGACCGGCGCCGGGAAGGTCAGCAGCCCACCCGGCTCCCGCAGCGCGGCATCGGCCACAGCAGAGAACGGCACCAGCCGCAGACTCATCCGCTCCCAACCGCACATCAACGTCAGCCGCAGCATCTGATCGCGCATGACCTCCCGACCGCCCACCACCAGCCGAAGAGCCGCCTCGTGGACGTACAGGGCCGTCTCCGGCCCACCCCGCCGACGCAACACCTCCTGCCGCGCCATCCGCGCCTCGACCACCGCCGCGTCACCGTCGAGGGCACGGGCGTACTCCTCGATCTGCGCCAAGCCGGGGATGGTCAGCGGCTCATAGACGGCTACGGTCAGAGCCGTCTGCTCGTGCAAGGACAGCGCCAACAACGAGTCAGGGGAGCCGTCGTGCAGGCGCAAGAAGCTGCCGGTGTCCGCCTCGTCGGCGATAGCGATGATCCGCTCCCGAGTGGCCTTGTCCGCACCACAGCACCCCAACAGCGTGCCGATCTCACACGTACTCGTCCCGCGGGTGCCGGTCTCCAACTTGCTCAACTTGCCCAACGACCAGCCCAACGCCTCGGACACGAACGCCGCGGACATCTGCGCCCGGTGACGAACCCGGCGCAACTCCTCTCCCAACTCCCGGCTGTGGGCCGTGCTCAGCCGGACCGACGACTTCCCCTCGAAAAGGTTCTCCGCCACCCCTTGCGACACCGCTGACCTCCCGGCAACATCCCGATACAGGCAATGCCAGTAGCGTCGGCCGAAACATCTATTCCACCCCGGAAAAATCTTCCGGGGTGAATCGATGACCACCTGAGAGGCTGAAACGATGCGCGGGATGACGAACGCCCTGACCATCGGTGAACGCATCGCCTGGTACCGCCGTCGCAGAGGTGTGCCGCAGGAGGTCCTGGCCGGAAGGGTCGGTCGCACCACCGACTGGTTGAGCAAGGTGGAGAACAACCGAATCGACCTCGACCGCCTCTCGGTCATCCGGAACGTCGCAGACGCCCTGGACATCTCAGTCGGTGACCTGATCGGCGAGCCCACGCTGCTCGACTGGAATTCAGAGGGCGGCATGAGGACGGTTCCCGCCCTCCGGGCCACGCTCATGGACTACCGCCAACTCAGCCCGCTGCTGGCCACGCCGAGCTGTGACGCCGAGCCGATCAACCTGGACGACTTGCGCCGCGAGGTCGAAGCGGTCTTCGACGCCTACCAGGCATCCAGGTACGGGTTCGTCGCCGGCCGAGTCCCGCTCCTGCTCGCCGACGCCGTCCAGGCGGTACAGACTCACGGCGCCCAGGCTCACAGGCTCCGGGCCCTCAGCTACCAAGCTGCGACGTCCCTGCTCACCAAGCTCGGGGAATCGGACCTCGCCTGGATCGCCACGGAACGCGGCCTCGCCGCAGCCCAGCAGACAGGCGACCCCGTCATCCTCGGCTCGCTGCTCCGCTCGGTCGTCCACGCCCTGCTCTCCACCGGCCGCTACGCGCCAGCCGTGCAGCTCACCGAAGCAGCCGCCGGTGTCCTCCATCCCGAGCTGCCTCGCGGCAACCGCACCATGCTCTCGATCTACGGCAGCCTGTTCCTCGCCGGCTCGATCGCCGCGGCCCGCACCAACGACCGCCAACGCACCCACGACTTCCTCCGAGAAGCACACGGCATGGCCCAACGCCTGGGCGCCGACGCTAACCACATGTGGACCGCCTTCGACCCGACCAACGTCAAGATCCACCGGGTGGCCACGGCGATGGAGCTCGGGGACGTCCAAGTCGCCGTGGACCTCGGCCCCACGATCGACACGTCCGGCCTCCCCATCGAGCGCCAAGTACGACACTCCTTGGAGGTAGCCCGAGCGCTGAGCGCCTGGAACAAGACCGACCAAGCGCTCGCAGTCGTGCTCGACGCCGAACAACGGGCCCGCGAACAGGTCCGACACCACTACCTCAGCCGCCAACTGGTGCTCACGTGGATGCGCCGCCAGCGCACCAAGCCCAGCCACGCCCTCGCGAGCCTGGCCCAACGCCTGAACCTGGAGTGACGCACTCACCCGACGATCTCCGTAGGCTCGGCGCATGGCAGCAGACGCCGACCGCTTCGCCACGCCCCGCATGGCCGCCGGAGCGCTGTTCCTGGACGACCAGGACCGGGTCCTGCTGGTCCACAAGACCTACGGCAACGGCTGGGACATCCCCGGCGGTTACGTGGACATCGGCGAGTCCCCGGCAGCGGCCTGCCGCCGCGAAGTACGTGAGGAACTGGGCCTCGACCGCGAACCGCAACGCCTGCTCGTCGTGGACTGGGCGCCCAACGACGGCGAAGGCGACAAGGTGCTCTGGCTGTTCGACTGCGGAACGCTCGGCGACGACGAACAGCCGATCGTCCTGGGCGCCTCCGAACTGGACCGCTGGCAATGGGCTCCGATGAACAAGATCGATGACTACGTAATCCCACGTCTTGCCCGCAGGCTGACTCACGCCCATAGTGCCTGCATCAACAGGAATACTGTCTACCTGGAGCACGGCCAACCGCCTGGCCGATGACAGCTTGCAGCACCTCGGGGGGTCTCCATATGATCCGGGACATCACCGTCCCCGGAACGCGATCAATTGCTGCCGCGGACAGCGAAAGCCTGAGCATCCTCTTCTATGACTACCTGCGCCCGTTCGCCGCTGCGCACTTCTACATCGGAGGTGCCACCGGTATCGACACCGCAGTGCTCAACTGGTTGGCCGAGCACACTTCGGCACCTCTGACCGTCGTCGTCCCGGGAACCGTTGCCGACCAGCCAGAAGCTGCTTCCTCGGCGATCGAATCGTGGCGCAGGCGCAACAGACTGACCGGAGTGATTGAACTTGCCGCGCCAGTGCTGAACGCAACGTCCTATCACGCCCGCACCCGCTACATGGTCGACCGGAGCGACTTCGTCATCGGCTTTCCGCGAGGCGCCGATGAAGCCTCCGGCACCTGGTACACACTCGGCTACGCATCCGATCAAGGAAAGCCCCGATTGGTGGTACCCGTTCAACGAGCGCTGGATTCTTTGGTGATTCAGTGGCCGCCGCCGAAGATCAATGCAGGGCTGTCATCCACGTGAACTGCTTGAGTTGCGTTGCTGCCACTGAGCGCCTCCAGGGTGACACTGACCACCCTGAGTCCGGACCCGGCCCAGTTGCTGTTGGTGACTTCGCCTGAACGGGTGGCACAGCACGCCGCACGGTCGGACGTCCTCGACCCTGGCGCGCGGCGGCCACTGCCTGTGCGGGCACACCCCTGGTCCTGGGCCTCAGTCGTACGTAACCCGATCAGTGGTATCGGATCGTCGTGTGCAAGTCGAACGGCTCTTGACGTCCACGGACGGTGTGTCTTCCCTATTTTTCGGATTACCCGTCGGCTGTACAGACAGTAAAACTCGACGTCGGTTTTCCTGGAGCTCTCGGTCTTTCCCAGCATGACGGGAGCGGACGATGCCCACTCGCCGAACGCCACGTCCCCAGGCCGACTCCGTCGACTTCGAGAAGGTCATCGCCGCGTTCGGCCGTGAAGTGACCAAGAAGCTGCGCACCCGAGAGGGCTCGCCCGAGGACCACCTGCGCGGACCTTTCGAGCGCATGGTCTCCAAGATCGCGAACAGCCTGTTCCTGTCGGTCACGATGATCGGCGAAACGCGCCTGCCCGACCTGTCCGTCCGACCGGATTACGCGGTCGACGTCGACAACGCCCGCATCGGGTACGTCGAGCTGAAGAGACCTGGGCACGGCACACCGGAGAGTTGGACCGCTCCCACCAAACACGACCTCAAGCAGTGGGAGGCGCTGCGCCTGTTGCCCAACGTCCTGTACACGGACGGGGAGAGCTTCGCCCGCTACGCCTACGGCAAGCTCCAGGGCAGGGTGGCCCGCCTCGAACCCGGTCTCGACCAGGCCGGCGGCAAGCTGCACGCGGTCGGCACGGACTTCGCGCAGGTGATGACCGGCTTCCTGCTCTGGCGGCCCCAACCGCCGCGCTCCCTGGACGACATGGTGCGCGTGGTCGCGAACCTGTGCCGCCTGTTGCGCGACGACGTGGTCGCGGAGCTGACGCACGAGCAGTTCGGCCAGTCGGCCGGCGGCACGTTCAGCGGACTCGCCATGGACTGGCGCCAAGCGCTGTTCCCCAGCCTGACCGGTCAGGAGTTCGCCGACCAGTACTCCCAGACGGTGACCTTCGCCCTGCTGCTGGCCCGGGTGGAAGGGGTGGACTTCAACGGCAAGCCGATCCGGGAGATCGCCAGGTTGCTAGGCAAGAAGCACTCGTTGATGGGCCGGGCTCTCGCCGTCCTCACCGACCAACCCGAGGAGGAGCACAGCGTCGCGCTGACCACCATGATCCGGGTGCTGGAGGTGGTCGACTGGACGCAGTTCCCTGACGACTCCTACGCGACTCTCTACGAGAGCTTCCTGTCCGAGTACGACCCGGAGCTGCGCAAGAAGAGCGGCGTGTACTACACGCCCGCAGAACTGGTCGCCTTCACCACCCGGTTCGTCGACGAGCTGCTGCGCTCCCACCTCGGCCGCGGTAGGGGCTTCGCGGGGCGCGATGTCATCGTGGTCGACCCGGCGATGGGCACCGGCAGCTTCCTCGCCGAAGTCGTCGACACCGTGGCGCGCACCGTCGAGGCCGAGGAGGGGCCCGGGGCTGTCGCGCCCCACCTGCGGGAGTTCTCGGACCGCCTGATCGGCTTCGAGAACCAAGCCGCCCCCTACGCCGTCGCCGAACTGCGCATCCACAGCCTGCTCAAGAAGCGCCACCAAGCCGAGGCCCCGGCCAAGGAGCGCCGCTTCCTCGCCGACACCCTGGACGACCCCCGCGTGCAGCATCTGCCTCTAGGCAGCGTGTACGGGCCGTTGGAGACGTCGCGGCGCGGGGCGAACCGGGTCAAGCAGGAGACACCGGTCATGGTGGTGATCGGCAACCCGCCGTACGTCGACAAGGTGCGCGGCACGGCGCCGTGGATCGAGGAGTCGAACAGCCTCACCGTCGCGCCCAGCCTCGACGCGTTCCGTACACCCGGTCAGGGCAGCCGCGAGTACACGCTGCACAACAAGTACGTCTACTTCTGGCGCTGGGCCACTTGGAAGGTCTTCGACGCCCATCCCCAGCACCCTGCGGGCGTGGTCGCGTTCGTCTGCTCCGCGGGCTTCACCACCTCCCCCGGACTCGCCGGCATGCGCCGCTACCTGCGAGAGACCGCGGACGAGGGGTGGATCATCGACCTGACCCCGGAAGGGCACCAGCCGCCGGTCAACACCCGCTTCTTCCGGGACAACCAGCAGCCCATCTGCGTAGCCGTCTTCGTCCGCCGCGGCCAGGCCGACACCACCACGCCGGCGCGCATCCACCGGACCTCGGTCACCGGGACCGTCACCGACAAGATCGCGGCACTCGACGCCCTGCACGCGGACTCACCCGAGTGGCAGCAGTGCTCCGACGGCTGGCACGAACCGTTCCAACCGGCCGGCCGGCCGGCCGCAGTGGCTGTCCATGCCGGCCACGACCGACCTCATGCCGTGGGCGTCTCCCGGCGTCAAGCCGAATCGAACCTGGGTCTACGCACCCGACGAGGAGACACTCGCCCAACGCTGGCACCGGCTCGTTTCGGCGCCCGCAGGGAGCAAACCCGCGCTCTTCCAGGAGAGCCGAGACGCCAACCTGCAGCGGATCAACCCACCTCTACCGGGTTTTCCGCACGGCAACGTCGCCTTCTCCGAGGAACAAGGCCCCATGCCGCCACCGATCCGCGTGGGATTCCGCGCCTTCGACCGGCAGTGGCTGATCCCCGACTCCAGACTGATCGCCACGCCCAGGACGGCGCTCTGGGCCGCCCTCGGCAACAAGCAGATCTTCGTCGTGGAACAGCACGCGCACCCCATCGACACCGGACCGGCCCTCCTGTTCACCTCATTGCTGCCCGACATGCACCACCACTCGGGCAGGGGCGGCCGCACACTGCCCCTGTACACCGACGCCGAGGCAGCCCGCCCCAACATCACCCCGGGACTGCTCACCCACCTGACGGAGCAACTGGGCAGGCACGTCAGCGCAACCGACCTGATCGCCTACCTCTCCGCCGTCACCGCCCACCCCGGCTTCACCCGGCACTTCGCCGCCGACCTGACAACCCCTGGTGTTCGCATCCCCCTGACCCGAGACCCGCAACTATGGGCCGAAGCCGTCCACGTCGGCGAACAAGTCGTCTGGCTGCACACCTACGGGGAGCGCTTCGTCGACCCCGCCGCGGACCGCCCGGCCGGTGCTCCGCGCAACACCCGTGAACGACCACTGATCCAGGTCGCGATCCCGGACGCCGAGTCCGGCATGCCGGACCGCATAACCTACGACGAGGACACCAGGACACTGCACGTCGGCTCCGGCAGGGTCGCCCCGGTCGCCCCCGAAGTATGGAATTACGAGGTCGCCGGCATGCGGGTGCTCAAGCACTGGTTCGGCTACCGCAAGAAGAACCCTTCCGGAAACCGCAAGTCCCCGCTCGACGCCATCGTCCCGACCACCTGGACGCCGTCGGCCACCACCGAACTGCTCGACCTCATCCACGTGCTCGGACGACTCGTGGCGCTCGAACCGCTCCAGGACCAGTTGCTCCACCGCACCCTCGAAAGCCCGCTGATGACGGTTGAGGATTTGACGAGCGCCGGTGTCCTGCCGGTGTCGCCTGTAGCGAAGAAGCCGACGAAGGAGGACACCGAGCCGGACCTGTTCTCGACGGACTAGGGATTCCAGCCCATGGCAGCGGGCCCGCGACTACAGCATTGTGCGGACCGCGGTCATGAGTTGTGCCAGGTCAGCCGGTAATCGATCGACGAGCCGTCCCACTTGAGGGGTGATGCGGGGTGGCGAAGTTCGCGAGGAGGGACAGGGACGACCGGGCCCATCGGGGTTACGGGTAAGCGCCCGAGACCCCGATCGGGTGGCTCACGGTGGAACACGCTCATGCAGGCCCGACGAGGAAGGGGCTTGCTTGGTGCGCGTAGGAGACCGACAGGGCGTCGCGTGCCCGTGTCGCGGCCACGAACAGCAGGCACCGCTCCCGCACGACGTCGTGCTGGTGCGCCACCGGGTCCTCCTCTTCCGGGGTCACCGCCGCACGCAGCGGCACGGCGTCGCGGTCCACGCCGATCAGGGCGACGCAGCGGAACTCCAGCCCTTTCATCCCGTGCATCGTGCTCACCGAGACCGCGGGGTGGTCGCGCAGGGCCGCCCGCGCCGCCCGGACCACGTCGCCCGTGCGTGCAGCCACGCCGATGGCGGACGGTTCCACCCCCGACCCGATCCACTCCCGCACCTGGTCGACCAGGCCCGACAGCTCGGCCGACCGGTCTGGGTAGCGGCGCACCTCGGGGCGACGGCCGTGCATCGGCGACGAGTAGCCGGCCAGCGTGTCCGGTTTGTCGTCCAACCCTTCGGCGGCGCCGGAAAGGATGCGCACCGACCAGTTCAGGATCTCTTCGGTGGTGCGATAGTTGACGGTCAGGCGGTGGCTGCGCCCCCTGATGCTGATGCCCAGGGCGGCCAGTGACACCCGGTTCTCGTAAATCCGCTGGTGAGGGTCCCCTGCGATGAAGAGGTCGTTCACGCCGGGACGTACCGCGGCGCGCAGGAAGCGCCACTGGACGGGGTGCAGGTCCTGCGCCTCGTCCACGATCGCGTGCTGGTAGGCGGGCGTGCTGCCGGTAGCCAAGACCTCGGTGGCATCGGCAGCCACCTGGAGGTGGGTGCGTTGCCCGGTCCGGCGCAGGTGGTCGACCACGCCCGCGATGGCCTCCCAGGCACGTTCGCGCTGCGCGGCGGAGATGCCCCGACCGCGGCCCTTCCGCTCGCACGTCAGGTATGCCTGCCGGTCGCGCAGGTCCTGGGCGAGGATGACCTGTTCCCACTCGCGTTGGAGGAAGACAGGGCTGAAATCGGTGTCCTTCGCCGCCTTCTGCCAGAGCCGCTGGAGTTCCCGGTGGTCGGGGACGTCGGGCTGGCGGCCGGTGGCCTCCCGCACCACCCGGTGCGCCAGCCGGTCGATGTTGACCACCTCGACGTTCTCGGCGACGTGGTCGAGCAGTGCGAGCTGGTCCGCCAGCGCCTCGGCGAGGCTGCGCGTGTAGGTGGTCAGGAGGACCTTGCCGGTGCAGCTGAGGTGGGCGGCCCGGTGCACGGCGGTCACCGTCTTGCCCGTGCCTGCACCGCCGCTGACCATCGCAGGCCCGGCGTAGGCGGGGCGGTAGGCGATGTCGCGCTGCCTGCCGTGCAGGAAGATCCGCCAGGCGGCGAACGGGTGCTCCAGGACGTCGGCCAGCTCGGCGGGGCCCGACACCAGGGCGTACCGGTCCGGGGTGCGCTCGATGGCGGCGGCCACGTCCTCCTGGTCGATCCGGTCGGACGGGACCTCGGCGGCGTGCTGCCGGCACACCTCGTCCCACGCCTGCTCGGGGGTGTACCCGGCCGCCAAGGCATACAGCGCCGTGTACTGGGGCGCAGGGATGAGCAGTTCGAGTGCTTGGAGGTGCTCCTCCGAGGTCAGCGCGCGGATCAACGGCAGCAATCGCTCGTCGACACCCAGGGTGAGCAGGTCCTTGTCCTTCACCTCCGCGAAGAGGCGGTCCGGCACGGCCGACGCCACCTGCTGCAACGCCGGGCTCAGGTCGTCCAAGGCCCGCTGGTTGCGGACCTCCAGCACGCCGATCGCCTGGTTCACGCTGAAGACGCGGCTGGTGGCGAATTCGATCGCGTCGTCGTGGGGGAGAACGGCGAGCAGGGCGTATTCGTCGCCCTTTTCCGGGGCCAGGACGACGCCGCGCCAGAAACCGGTGATGCGGATGGTCCTGATCCGCCGATCCTGAGCGTTCGTCAGTTTCTCCAGGTGGAGACCCGCGTGGGTGTGTTCTGAGAACTTGTCGATCGCTTCGCGGACCGACCGCTGCACGGTCTTTTCCAGTCGTCCGTAACTTTCCAGGAAGTCCTTGGCGATACCCAGACGTGGCACGGTCGTGTTCCTCCGCATCAGATGGCTACGGATAGTAGCCCCAAGTACCGTGTCAGGTGTTCGGCTCAACCTAGGAGTGTCGTGACGATAGTGGAACCTGCGGCGGCCCCTGCTGGAGAGGACACCTCGACGGTGCCCGCCGAGGGACAGCTCGTGACCGTGCGCAACCGTCAGTGGGTTACCTCCGCCGTGGTTCGCAGCGAGGTGGCCAGCAGCGACCCGAACGTCTTCTCCGCCCCGGCGACCCACCTGGTCACCCTCGTCAGCGTCGAGGACGACGCGAGGGACGAGGAGCTGCGCGTGGTGTGGGAGCTGGAGGTCGGCGCGGTCGTTCACGAGTCGGCGTTGCTGCCGGGACCGGAGCACGGCTTCGACCACCCGGCCGAGCTGGACGCCTTCCTCGATGCGGTCCGCTGGGGTGCGATCGCCTCGGCGGACACCAGCGCGTTGCAGGCCCCGTTCCGCTCCGGCATCCAGATCGAGGACTACCAGCTCGACCCGGTGGTGCGAGCGCTGTCGATGCCGCGCACCAACCTGCTAATCGCCGACGACGTGGGCATGGGCAAGACCATCGAAGCCGGTCTGGTGATGCAGGAGTTGGCGCTGCGCCACCGCGCCCGCACCATGCTGATCGTCTGCCCCGCGGGCCTGACGCTCCAGTGGCGCGACGAGATGCGGGACAAGTTCGGCCTGGACTTCCGCATCGTCGATTCGGACCTGCTCAAGCAGCTGCGGCGCACGCGCGGGCCGTACACGAACCCGTGGACGCACTACCCGCGGCTGATCGTCAGCATCGACTGGCTCAAGCGCTCGCGCCCGATGCGGCTGCTCCAACAGGTGCTGCCGAGCGCACCGCGCTACCCGCGCGAGTTCGACCTGCTCGTGGTGGACGAGGTCCACACCTGCGCGCCGTCCGGGCGAGGCCGGTACGCAGTCGACTCCCAGCGCACCAAGGCCATCCGCACCCTCGCCCCGCACTGCGAGCACCGGCTGTTCCTCTCGGCCACCCCGCACAACGGCTACCTGGAGTCTTTCACTGCCCTGCTGGAGCTGCTGGACGACCAGCGGTTCGCCCGCAACGTCAAGCCGACCGAGCAGCAGCTCAAGCGGGCGATGGTCCGCAGGCTCAAGAGTGAGTTGCCGAAGAAGTGGGACGGCTCGTCCTACTTCGGCACCCGTGAGCTGGACTACCTGGAGGTCGACCACTCCGAGGAGGAGCGCCGCGCGCACGACCTGCTCCGGCGCTACGCTGAGAGCAGGCGGAGCAGCGGCTCGAAGACCGCCGCGGACTTCGTGACCACGCTGCTCAAGCGGCGGCTGTTCTCCTCGCCGAAGGCGTTCGCCGAGACGGTGGACGTGCACCTGAAGACGATGTCGGAGCGAGACCGGGACACCCTGTCGTCGTCCCCGGCCCTCCTGGTCCTCGCCGAGCGGGTCGCCGAGGCCGCCGACGAGGACGACGCCAACGGCACCCGCTACCGCGAAGCTGAGACGGAAGCCTTCCGGCACGTCCGGAAGGGCACACCGCCGCTCACCGCCCAGGAGAAGCAACTGCTGGAACAGCTGCGCGACTGGGCTCGGCAGGCGCAAGACCGGCCGGACCGCAAGGTCGCCGCGCTGCTGGACCACCTGAAGCCGATCCTGGACGACGACGAGCGCATCATCATCTTCACCGAGTACCGCGACACCCAGCGCTGGCTCCACGAGCGGCTGCTCGCCGCTGGCTACCCGAAGGAGCAGATCGCCCTGCTCTACGGCGGACAGGACGTCGACGAGCGGGAGCGGATCAAGAACGTCTTCACCGAGGATCCGAAACTGGACAAGATGCGCATCCTGCTGGCCACCGACGCGGCCAGCGAGGGCATCAATCTCCAGCGGCACTGCCACCGCGTGCTGCACTGGGAGATTCCGTGGAACCCGAACCGCCTGGAGCAGCGCAACGGCCGCGTCGACCGGCACGGTCAGCCCGCCCCTGTCGTGAAGGTGCACCACTTCGTGCCCAAGGGGTGGCGGGAGGCCGACTTCGCCGAGGGGTCGCTGGAGGACGAGCTGAAATTCCTGGAGGTCGCCGTCCGCAAGGTGCACCAGATCCGGGAGGACCTGGGCAGCGCGGGTGAGGTGATCGCCACCCAGATCGAGCAGAAGATGGTCGGCGAGCGCACCGACTGGCAGACCGCCGACCGCGAGATGAAACACCGCTCGGGCCGTGCCCGGCTCAAGTTCGACCGCGACCTCGCCCGCGAACTGGAGCGGCTGACGGACGAGCTGCGTGCCAGCCGGACCCGGCTCAACCTGCGCCCGGACACGGTGTGCCGCGTGGTGCGCACCGCACTGCGGCTGGCTCACCGCCAAGACCTGCGTCCGGCATCGCCACCGCCCGGCTTTGAGGGAGAGGTGTTCCGTCTACCCGAGCTGCCGGGCGCGTGGGCGGCGGCCCGCAACGACGGCCTGTACCACCCGGTCACCGGCGATGAGCGGGTGGTCAGCTTCGACCACGAGGCGGTGGGTGACCGCACGGACGTGGTGCTGCTGCACCTGGGCCACCGCCTGGTGCAGATGTGCATGCGACTGCTGCGCGCCGAGCTGTGGTCGCAGACGAGGGCGGGCGCCGGAGCCGCCAAGCTCCGCCGGATCACCACGCGCGTCGTGCCGGGCGACACCTTGCGCGTGCCCGTGGTCATCGCCCACGGTCGCGTGGTCGTGACCGGCGCCGACGGCGCCCGCCTGCATGAGGAAGTCATGGCCGCCGGCGGCTACGTCGAGCAGGGCCGGTTCTCCCTGATCCGCCGCGTCGACGAGGTGGACTCTCTGCTCGCCGCCGCGTCCGAGGAGCCCGCCGACGGGATGCGCGACAAGCTGGTCGAGCTGTGGCCGGCGCTGGAGGAGCCGCTGGCCAGGGCGCTGAAGACCCGCGCCGACCAGCGGCTGCGCAGCCTGAGAGCGCTGTTGCGGGACCGGTGTGAGGAGGAGGTCAAGGGCATCGGCGAGGTGATGGACGAGCTGGCCGCCTCTATCCGGGCCGCCCTCGGCGACACGGGCGTGTGGCAACCCAGCCTGTTCGACATCGACGAGCGCGACCAGCTCAACGCCGACCGGGAAGCGCTCCAAACCCGATTGGACGCCATCCCGGAGCAGCGGGATCGCGAGGCCAACGCACTGCGCAGCAGGTACGCCAACCCGACGACGAGGTGGTTCCCGGTGGCCGTGACGCTGCTGGTGCCGTCGGCGATTGCACGGGGGGTGCGGTGATGGTGACGAAGACGGGTGCGGGGACCAGAACGAGGCGCGGCAAGGCGCCGTCGCCCGCCGAGCAGCACGCAGAGTGGCTGGCCCTGCTACGGCCGGACGGCCCATTCATCGGGCTGCCAGTGCTCACCGGCGTGTTCCCCAACGGGGTCGAGGCGCTGCCCCAGCCGGTGCGGGAACGCGTGCGCCAGGCGTGGAGTGAGTTCGACGCCGATCCCCATGGCCTGCGTACGCCCTGGGTGGACCTCGTCCTGGAGGAGCTGCTGCGCTACCCACCGTCGGTGCTGCGGGACGCGGGCATGGCTGGCGTCGAGTTCGCCGGGGCTGTGCGTCCCGACCAGGTGGTCATCGGCCCGGATCCGTCCGCGCCCGGCGGCAAGTCCAACCGGTTGCTCGTGTTCCGGCGCGAGGTGGAGCCGGAGGCGGTGGCGCGGGTGTGCCGCGACACCCGGACCCCGCTCGCCCTGGTCACCGACGGGCGGCTCTGGACGCTGGTCCATGCCCGGCCGGGCGGTCCGACGAGCAGCGCGGTGTTCGACGCGGACCTGTGGCAGGAGGAGCCACTCCTGCTGCGGGCCTTCGTGACGCTGCTTTCGGCGCAGCGGGCACTGCTGCCGCCAGACCGCGAGGACTCCCTGAGTGCGTTGTTCACGCGCACCGAGAACGAGCAGTCCGCGGTCACCGACACGCTCGGTGGCCAGGTTCGGCAGGCGGTCGAGCTGCTGGTCGGCGAGTTCGCCCGGCTGGACCGCGAGGCCGGCGGCGCGCTGCTCGCGCCTGTGGCCGAGCGCGACATCTACCGAGCCGCGCTGACCACGCTCATGCGCCTGGTGTTCCTGCTCTACGCCGAGCAGCGCGAGCTGCTGCCTGTGAAGGACCCGGTATACCGGGACGGCTACGCGGTCACCGCGCTGTACGAGCAGTTGAACGAGGACCGCGATCGGTACGGCGAGGAGATCGGCGACCGGCGGTGTGCCGCCTGGTTCCGGCTACTGGCCACCTTCGCCGCCATCCACGGCGGCTGTGAGCATCCGGACTTGCGAATCCCCCCGCACGGCGGCTCGCTGTTTGACCCGAAGGCGCACCCGTGGCTGGCGTCGATGCACGTCACCGACCGGGTCGTGCATGAGATCCTGGACGCGTTGCTGATCCTGAAGCACCGCGCGAAGGCGGCCGAGCGGCTGAGCTACACCGGGCTCGATGTCGAGCAGATCGGGCACGTGTACGAGGGTCTGCTGGAGTTCTCATGCAAGAAGGTCGATGAGCCGTACGTCGGGCTCATCGGGAAGTTGGAGCCCGAGCTGTCGCTGGCGGAGCTGGAACGCGGCGGGGTCGACTTCAAGGCCGTGTGCGACCTAACGCCCAAGCAGCTGGAGAAGGCCCTCGCCGCGCAGCCGGGGTTGGAGGACGTGGCGGATCTGCACACCGCCTGCGACAACGATGCCGAGCTGGCAGAGCGGGTGCGGCCGTTCTGGGGGATGCTGAGGAAGGACCTGCGCGGAGAGCCGACGGTGTTTCCGGCCGGGTCGGTGCTGTTCACGCAGGTCGGTGATAGGCGAGCCACCGGGACGCACTACACGCCGAAGAAGCTGGCGCGGGAAGTCGTGGAGCACACGCTAGCGCCGCTGTGCTACATCCGCGATAGCGCGGGTTCGCACCGATTGCGAACGGCTGAGGAACTGTTGGAGCTGAAGGTCTGCGATCCGACCATGGGATCTGGGGCCTTTTTGGTGTCGGCGTGTGACTTCCTGGCCGAGCAGGTGGTGCGGGCTTGGGAACGGGACGGCTACCCAGAGGACGTGGTCGGGACCACCGAGGAGATCCGGCTCATCGCGCTGCGGAAGGTCGCGGCCAAGTGCATCTACGGCGTTGACCGCGACGACATGGCGGTGGAGCTGACCAAGCTGTCGCTGTGGATTCTGACGCTGGCGAGGAACAGGCCTTTCGGGTTCCTGGACCATGTTTTGAGGTGCGGCGACTCGCTGATCGGGCTGGTCGATGAGAAGCAGGTGGAGCGCTTCCACATCGACCCGGACAACGCACCCGAGCAGGGTTGGACCTTCGGCTTCCCGAGTGAGCTGATCGGGCCAACCCTGGACAGGGTCGCTGAGCTCCACCGAGAGATTGAGAAGATCTCCGATGACGATACGCCGCAGATCCAAGAGAAGAAGAAGAAGCTGGATCAGGCGAACAAGCTGGTCCGGCGGTTGCGCCGAGTCGCGGATGCGGTGGTCGCCGCTGCGCTGAGCACGGCGGGGCAGGGGGCGGAGCGCTATCAAGACCGGCTCGCCGGGCCGGCCGAGGACGCGGTGGAGTTGCTGAAGCAGAAAGACGACGACACTCCGCTGGAGCGACAGTTGGTTGCGCTCGTCAACGGCTGGTTGAGCGGCACGCGTGCGGAGCCGATCCGGCCATTCCACTGGGCGCTCGAGTTCCCTGAGATTATGCGCCGGGGCGGGTTCGACGCGGTCGTAGGAAATCCACCGTTCATCGGCGGAAAGCGGGTTAGTGGCGCGCTTGGAACTGACGTGCGTGAATACCTTAAACAGCGGATTTCTGGCAACAAGCCTGGACATGCCGACCTGTGTTCTTATTTTCTGTTGCGTGATTTGCAAATTGCTGATATTGGTCGAGTCGGTATTATTGCCACGAACACTATCGCGCAAGGGGACACGCGTGAGGTCGGCCTGGATCAGGTGGTCGATAGAGGTTGGAAGATCTATCGCGCGGTAAAGTCGCAGCCATGGCCTGGAACTGCTTCGCTGGAGGTTTCGCTGCTTTGGATCAGTCGCACGGGTGACGGTGAAGTATCCTGGCTTGACGGACGAGAGGTCAAGGGTATTACACCGTCACTTGATCCGCAGTCGCGCATGTCTGGCAATCCGTACCGACTGGTGATGAACGATGGGCAATCGTTCATCGGCTCGTATGTTCTAGGTTCGGGGTTTGTGCTATCTCCTGAGCATGCTCGGGAGTTGATTCGTGCAGACGGGCGTAACCGGGATGTACTTTTTCCGTACATCAATGGAGAAGATCTTAATTCGCGACCCGACTGCACTGCTTCACGCTGGGTGATCAACTTTCATGACTGGTCCGTTGAGCGGGCTCAAGAGTATCCTGAAGTGTTTTCTATTGTAGACCGGGATGTTCGGCCGGAGCGACAGCGTATGAAACCTGATGGGTCGTATGCTCTACGTAAACCGCTGCCTCAAAGATGGTGGCAGTATGCGGACAAGCGCCCAGCTCTGAGTAAGGCGATTGTCGGACTGAAGCGCGTTTTGGCGATTACTCTGGTCAGTAAGATCGGATTGCCGGCATGGGTGTCGACGGGGCAAGTATTCTCGCATGCTTTGGGGATCTTTGCTGTAGAGCGTGATGCGTATCTTACGCTGTTGACGAGTAATGTGCACTTCGTGTGGTGGACAACTAAGGGTGAGTCCACGTTGGAGACGCGATTGCGCTATACGCCCTCTGATGGATTTGAGACCTTCCCGCAGCCAGAGTTGACTGAGCGGATGGATCGAGCAGGAGAGGAGTTGCACTCAACTCGGCGTAGGGTGATGTTGGACCGGCAGCTCGGGTTGACCAAGCTCTACAACCTCGTGCACGACGAGACGGTTGACGACCTCGAGATCCGGCGGCTGCGGGAGATCCACACTGAAGTCGACTACGCCGTGGCCGAGGCGTACGGGTGGAACCTCGACCTCAAGCACGGGTTCCAGGACACCCGGCAGGGGCGACGGTTCACGGTCGACCCGGTGGTTCAGGTTGATGTGCTCGACAACCTGCTTGAGCTCAACTACGAGCGCTACAGGCAGGAAGTCGCTCATGGGCTGCACTCCAAGGGGAAGAAGATCAAGCGCAAGGCCCCTCCCGTCGGGCCGCCCTCCTCCATCGAGGGCGAGCTGTTCCCACCTGAGGGGGCGCTGTTCTAGGCGAACGCGCCTGCCTTGATCGCGTTGAGCCGGGCGCGGGTCACGGTCACCGTGCCCGCATCTGGCTTGCTGTCGCGTATCAGGAAGTAGTCGCCGTGCGCGGCAACCTGACCCTGTTGACCAAAGCTAACCCTGTCAGCCAATCTGCCGTGGACGGCGAGGAAGTGGGCCGGGGCTGGCCAAGGGCAAGCAGCGAGCGGTGGCTCATGGACCAGCACAGCGTCCTGTGCTCACTCGCGAGTTGTGCAGCGAAACCCGGACGCGTGGAACGAACGGCAGATCATCTATCGGGCAGGACGATGGTGCGCACGGTCACCGAGACATGGCCCAGGGGTGAACAACTCCTCTCACCCTTTCGGGGACGAGGCCTTCGACTCGTAGAGAAGCGCATCTCGCTGTCGGTGCCGCCGTCTACGGTGTGCGCCATGACCGACGGGACCGTGCTGAACGCGCCTCCACCCGAGCAGATCCGGGAAGAGCTGTTGGATCTCGTCCTGAGGGACCTCCTCGGACCGCTGGAGGGCGAGCAGGAGGAGTTCGCGCGCGAGGACCCGCTCGACCGCTATCCCTTGGGCAGACTTGCGCCACGTGGCGAGGTCATCGAGCCCGAGGCGCAGGACGACGATCTCCCCGAGGGACCAGCGGTCGAGCCGGAGGAGGGCGGCCAGGAGCCCAGCGCCCCGAACATGGCGAGCCTTGCGCTGTCGTCGGCAGGGTTCACCACGACCGTGGCTGGTGACACCGAAGTGCTGGAGGTCGGAGCCAAGTGGGGGCGATACGAGCGCGTCGCGGCGGAAACCGCGGAAGGGCTTCCTGACCGCGTCTGGCGCCGGGTCTCGATGGGCGGCACGGTGTCCGTGCGGCTGACCGAGGGGGCTCTGCTGCCCGTCGCGCCGGACCGCGGCGATCCTGAGGTCGTGATCCGGGGTCGGGCACGGCGCCACGACGGGCACTGGCTGGTGTCGCTGTTCCTGGAGAACCGACGACCTCGCGGAACGGGTCGTGCGCCCGCGAACTGGCTGTTTCAGGTAGAGCTGTCCGCCGCCGCGCCGGATCGGAGCGAGGTGTTCTTGCCGCGTCCCGACCTGGCCGCTAACGGTGACGACCTAGACCACGCCGAGCAGCGGCGGCTGGCGATGGCCTATCGGTTCAAGCCGGAGTTCGCCGTTGGTCACGGTGTTGCCGTGCACGCGGAACGCCGCACCGAACGATCCACGCGGGCCGTGCGGCTGACCACGCGCACCGTGCCACAGCACGAGGTGCCCGCCACCGACGTCCCGACTCCCGAGCTGGATGCCGACCTGACCACCCTGGGCGATCTCGTCCTCGACATGGCCAAGCTCGGCAAGCTCGCCGACGGTCCTGCCGACGGCCTGGTGGCGGCGCTGCGCCCGCTCAGCGAGGGGTACCGCGCGTGGATCGCGGACCGCGAGGCCGAGGTGGACGACCCTGCCACCGGGCTCGACGGCTATCGAGGTGAGGCGGAGGCGGCGCTAGCCGACGCCCGGCGCGCCGCGGAGCGCATCGAGGCCGGTATTGAGCTGCTCGGCACCGACGAGGCGGCGCGTCGGGCGTTCGGGTTCGCCAACCGTGCTATGGCGCTCCAGCGCCTCCACACAATCGCGGCCGACGAGCGCCGCCGGAACCCGGCCAAGTCGCTCAACGAGTTGGTCGACGCGGCGGACATCCCGCGCAACCGCAGCTGGCGGCCGTTCCAGCTCGCCTTCGTGCTGCTGAACCTGCCGTCCCTCGCCAACCCGGCGCACGCGGAGAGGTCCGACGACGCGGAGCTCGGCGTCGCCGACCTGCTCTGGTTCCCCACCGGTGGTGGTAAGACGGAGGCATACCTAGGGCTGACCGCGTTCACCCTGGCCGTCCGGCGGTTGCAGCCGACCCTGGGCGGGATGCGTGCCGACGACGGCGTGGCCGTGCTCATGCGGTACACCCTGCGCCTGCTGACCATCCAGCAGTTCGAGCGGGCGGCGATCCTGATCTGCGCGGCCGAGGTGCTGCGGCGCGCCGACGAGACCGCCTGGGGACGCGTGCCCTTCCGGATCGGGCTGTGGGTCGGTGGCCGGGTGACGCCGAACCGCACGGACCAGGTCGTCGAGTGGCTGCGGGAGGTGCGACGCTCCAGCGGGCGGCCGTCGTTCGGACAGGGCTCGCCGCACCAGCTCACCAGCTGCCCGTGGTGCGGCGCCCCGATCGACAAGGGCCGGGACATCGAAGTCGACGCGACCACGCGGCGGACCGTGATCAGCTGCTCGGACGTTTTCTGCCCGTTCGGTGTGGTGTCCGGGCCCGCCGACCCGACCCAGCGAGGGTTGCCGGTGCTCGTGGTGGACGAGGAGATCTACCGGTACCCGCCTTCGCTGGTGATCGCGACCGTCGACAAGTTCGCCCAGCTCGCCTGGAAGGGGGAGACCACAGCGCTGTTCGGCCGGGTGACCCGGCGGTGTGAACAGCACGGCTACCTCACCGAGGACCTGGAGCAGGCTGAGTGGGAGCGGGCGCGCCACCCCGGCCGAGTCGTCGGCGTCCGTCCGATCCGCCCGCCCGATCTGATCATCCAAGACGAGCTGCACCTCATCTCGGGACCGCTGGGCTCACTGGTCGGCCTGTACGAGACAGCGGTGGACCGGCTCGCCTCCTGGGAGCTGAACAGCGGGCGTTTCGTGCGCCCGAAGGTCGTCGCCTCAACCGCGACCGTTCGCCGCGCCAGCCGGCAGATCCGCGCGCTGTTCCACCGGCGCACCGAGGTGTTCCCACCATCAGGTGTGTCCATCGCGGACAGCTACTTCGCTCGCCAGCGCAGGACCTCCCGGGAGCCGGGCGACGGTTCGGAACCGGTCAAGCCCGGCCGGCTCTACATCGGTGTGTGCGCGCACGGCGCCCGGCTCAAGTCCACACTCATCCGGATCTACGTCTCCGTCCTCGGCGCCGCGCAGCGCATCCACGAGCGGTACGGGCCCAACGAGGTAACCGACCACTACATGACCCTGGTCGGCTACTTCAACAGCCTCCGCGACCTGGGTGGAATGCGCCGCCTGGTCGAGGACGACGTCAGCGCCAGGCTCGCCAGGGCCGATGCCCGCGGGCTGGCGCGACGGTACGACCCCAAGCAGAAGGAGCTGACCTCCCGGCTCGGCTCGGACGGCATCCGGCCGCTGCTGGACGAGCTGAAGATCCGGTTCACCGGCGGTCGCCGGCGCGGCGGTCCCGCGCCGATCGACGTTTTACTGGCCACGAACATGATCGCGGTCGGCGTCGACGTCTCGCGGCTCGGCGTCATGGTGGTGGCCAACCAGCCCAAGTCGACCGCCGAGTACATCCAGGCCACCAGCCGGGTCGGCCGCGACCTGCCGGGGCTGGTGTTCACGGTCTACAACTGGGCCCGCCCCCGCGACCTCTCGCACTACGAGACGTTCGAGCACTTCCACGAGACGTTCTACCGCCGGGTCGAAGGGCTGTCGGTCACCCCGTTCGCCGACCGCGCGATCGACCGGGGACTGACCGGCGTGCTGGTGGCGCTCGCGCGCAACTTGGAGCGGGCCTACAACGGCAACCTCCACGCCCAGGACTTCGACCGGCACTCGCCGCTCGCGGACCACGTCGTGCGCTTCCTCACCCGTCGCGCCGGCAGCGAGCCACGTCGGGTCGGCAGCCGGGTCACCGACGAACTCGACCAGCGTCTCGACATGTGGGCCACCCAGCGCGCGACACCCGGCCGCAGGCTCGCCTACGACCAGCCGCGCGTCAGCGACGACATCGCCGGGCTCCTGCGCAGACCGGAGCAGCCGCCGTGGAATCGCCTCACCGCGCCGACCTCGCTGCGAGACGTGGAGCCGGGCATCCAGCTCCTGCTCACCCCGGTGATCGACCCGTTGGAGGCGGAGCCGGTGTTCCGCCCGCCGACCGATCCGAACGCGGCTGAGCAGCCATCGCACGCCGAGGAGAACCGATGAACGCGCCCGCACAGCCGAGGGCGAGCCGTGTGGGCGCCCTCCGGCCCAACCAGCTGCTGCACAGCTACGGGGTCGGCGCGGTCGCCGACCTGCCGAACCTGTCGGTCGTGACGATGGGCCTGGACCGCTGGGACCTGCGCCACTCGGAGGAGGTAACCGAGGAACGCCTGCTGGCGGCGGTGCGCGGTCGGCTGGGGGTGCAGGTCGAGGCACTGCGCCGGCCGCCGTACCTACCTGAAACCAACGACCTGTTCGGCGACTGGACGCGGGTGGGTGTACCGGTAGGGCTGTTCCCCACCTGGCTCCGGTGCTCGGACACCCGGTGCAACCGGCTCGGCCGGGCCGACGGCGGGTTCTTCGAGCTAATCCATGATGTGTTCAACCCGGACCGCGTCCGCTACGTGCACTCGTGCCGAGGCGGCCGGACCACCCGGCCCGTCGCAGTTCCCGCCCGGTTCGTGCTCGCCTGCGGCAACGGCCACCTTGACGACTTCCCGTGGCTGTACTTCGCCCACGACGGGTTCACCCCGGAGAGCGGGCACTCGCTGCAGCTGATCGAGCGCGGTACGACTGGTGAGGCGGCCAACATCATCGTGCGCTGCGAGTGCGGCAACGAGCGCAGCATGGCACAGGCGCTGGGCACGGCCGGGGCCGAGCGACTGCCGGCCTGCCGGGGCAGGCACCCGCACCTGGGCACCTTCGGGGAGTGCGGGCTGTCCACCCGCACCCTCGTGCTCGGGGCCACCAACAGCTGGTTCGCGATGCAGTTGCGCGCGTTCAGCCTGCCGCGCTCCAGCGATCCGGTGGACCAGCTCGTCGGCGAGTACTGGGGGCTGCTCGGGCTCTTGGCCGCTTTGCCGGCGGCCACGGCGAAGACGCTGATGCGGACGCAGCGGTGCTGGCCGGAGCTGGAGCCCTACGGTGAGGACAAGGTGTGGGAGGCCATCCGGCGTCGGGCCAGCGGTCCAGTCGAGGAGGAGCCGGTCAACGCCTCCGACTTGTTGACCCCCGAGTGGGAGACGTTCACCGACAACCGGGAATACGGCCTGCCCGATTTCAGCACTCGGGTCACGGACCCGCCGCAGGACACGGAGCACTGGCTGGACAAGGTCGTGCTGGTGACCCGGCTCCGCGAGGTTTCCGCGCTGTACGGCTTCACGCGCATCGACGCCCCCGAGTGGGGGCCGTCGGGCAGCGCCGACCCCCGGTGCGCGCCGCTGGCGGAGGGCCGTCCGACTTGGGTTCCCTGTGCAGAGACGCGAGGGGAGGGCATCTTCTTCCAGTTCTCCCACCGCGCTCTGGCGGAATGGGCGCAGCGCGAGGCCGTGTGCGACCGCGAACGGCGGATCCTGATCCCTGCGCACGAGCAGTGGCGGGAGCGCCGGCGGCTTGACCCTGGGAACTGGCCGGGGAGCCGCTACGTCCTGCTGCACACGTTCGCCCACGCCATGATCCGCGAGCTCGCGCTGGAGTCCGGGTACAGCGCCTCCGGCATCGGCGAACGCATCTACGTCGACCCGGAGAACCCGGCGATGGCCGGCATCCTGCTCTACACGGCCGCACCGGACAGCGAGGGCACCCTGGGCGGGTTGGTGGCCTTGGGCGAGCAGAACAGCCTCGGCTCACTGATCAACCGCGCGCTGGACGCGGCCCGCCTGTGCAGCAGCGACCCCCTGTGCGCCGAACACGACCCGGGAGAGCACGCGAGGCTGTACGGCGCGGCGTGCCACGCCTGCCTGTTCGCCTCGGAGACTTCCTGCGAGCGGGGGAACCAGTACCTGGACCGGACACTGCTGGTCGACACGCTCGCCTCGGCGGGGTGCGGCTTCTTCGGATCGTGAACCCCGAGTTCGCGGCCCAGGTGGCGGCTCTCGCGCGGCAACTGTCCTCCAACCAGGTCGCCGCCTGGGGCGCCGTACTCGCCACGGCACCCGGACCGCTGCCGGACATCCAAGCGAAGCTCATCGACCGGACGTCCGGTATGGAGGCATCCACGTCGGCACGCCAACTGGTCGAGGTGTGGCAGCGGCAGGCGCCCCACCTGTCCGGTGAGGCGGTGGCACTCGCCCTTACAGCGGCGTCCGCGGCTCACGAGCAGGCCGAGCACGACCGGGCACGTCTGGTCGTCAGCGGTCCATCGACCGCCGCCGTGCCGGTCCGACTCACCAGTTCGGTAGTCGTCGGATTAGTGCGAGCGGCCACCCGTAAGCTGCTGGTCGTAAGTTTCGCCGCGTACGGCGTGGCTGACGTGGTGCGTGAGCTGACCTCGGCCGCCGCCCGAGGAGTACGTCTGGACCTGGTGTTGGAAACGTCCACGGCGATGGGTGGGGGATTACGCGGCACCGGCGCCGCCGACGCTTTCGCCGCTCTGCGTGACGTGGCGACTTTCTGGCACTGGCCGACGTCGCACCGCCCGGTAAGAGCCTCCCTGCACGCCAAAGTCGTCGTCGCCGACGCTGAAGTGGCCCTGCTCGGCAGCGCCAACCTCACCGACCGTGCGCTGTCGGACAACATCGAGGTCGGTGTGCTGTCCCGTGACCGCGGATTCGCGAACAGACTCGACCGCCACTTCCGGGCGCTGATGCGGCCAGAGACGCGGTGCTTGAGTCCGCTGGAAGTATCCTGAGAACCGCTACCGACCGCCTTCCCAGGCCTAGGTGATCAGGAAGCGGAGACGACCGGCTTCCCTCGCAGCGCCTTCGTCTTGTCGACGGCTCGCCTTTGCACCGAAACGAGGTGCTCAGAAGCAGATAACCGCTCGTTAGCGGATCAGGTCCCATGCACTGACATCCAGTTCGGCGAAGACGAGCAGCTCGTCGACCGAATGGAAAGGGAGCGGGTGCTGTTGGCGGGCGCATTCGATCTGCTCGGCGGCGCGGCCGTTGAGTCCGCAGCACTGCACGATGACCGACGGTGGTGCGGTGTTGATGCCGACCAGGCCGCCGTCGTCGTACTGCCATGGCGGGTCCGGTCGGCCGATCCGGAGGTCCTGCGCGAGTGCCGGGTCGCGTGCGACGGGTGCGCGGGCTTCCTCTCCTTTGGCCCGCAGAACCGGTGCTGCGGCGACAGCAGCGACGCGTGGGATGAGGAGTTCCAGGTCGTCTACAACCCGGACTATCCGGCGGGCTCTGGATTTCCGGACGAGGCGACGGCTGCGGCATGGCACGATCGGGGCGCACGATTGGCCGGGCGGTTGGCGTCTGCACCTCGGTTGCAACCAAGTTCCACACCGCACTGGGGAACGCATGTTCGATGTTCGAGTCCGTCCTCTGCCGTCATTCACGCTGCGATGTGTGGAGCAAATCTGGAGCAGGTGATGGGGTTGAACGGCGTGCGACGGCTCTGAACGGCGACGAACGGAACCGGCTGACGTGCTGGTTCTCTGTTTGCGCTGGTCAGGGAAACGGCCGAACCACGCTGGCAGAGTGAGGGTCAGCTCGTGTTGGCCGCGCTTCGTCGCAGTCGGCATTACGGGATGATTAGGTTGTGGTTCCCGATCCACTCGGTTCGGGAGGAAACTCGTCGGTCTCGCCCATCCCGATGGCGGCGTGGCGCAGTCGTTGAAGCGCATCGCGTTCAGCGTCCGGGATCGTCATCGACTCGGCCAGCACGGCGGCGAGGGCGTTTGCTCGGGTGTTGTCAATGTCGGTGTGGAAGAGCCACCGGATGTTCTCGTCGCGGGTGATGAGGTCGATCGCCAGGCGTGCGGTCTTGTCCTGCGTGGTCGTCGTGCGGACGTATCGGACTTGGTCGATGGGGATCTCTTGACCGGTCTCGGCTTGCTCGAGGAATGCGCTTGTCCTGGCCGTGATGATGCGGCGATCCGTGACGGCGATAACTGTTTTCGCCGAGGATTTGTCCATTGCCGACGCCAGCATGTCCTTGGCTCCGCCGACGATCGCGGATACGGGGTCGGAGCTGTCGGGCTGGTCGGGGAAGGCGAGGGCGCGCAGGGTCTCGCCGTCCTCGAAGAACCATCGCAGGATGCGGAGGTACGGCTCCGGATCCAGCGACTCGGGTGCGCAGACGACGTCGGGAGCTTCGAGCGGAGGGGTCGGTGGATGGAGGGCGTCGGCGAGGGGTTGGATCGCCTCCAGGAGGCGGGCGGTGGTTTCGCGGGCTGCCTTCACGTCTTTCCGCCTTCCCGGCAGCGGCCAGGTGTCGGGGAGGCGGAGTTCGATGCTGATGCGCAGTTCCCGCGTCAGCGCGTCGACAAGGCTTGTTGTCTCGGCGAGAGTGGAGTCGAACTCCGCTCGGGTGTCGCGCGCGATGACCTCGGCGTAGTGCGCCTCGGCGGCGTCTTCGCGTCCGGCGGCTCTCGCTCTTGCGGCACGAAGGGCGTGGTAGCCGGTCCATGCGTGGAGAGAGGACAGGAGGGCGTGGACGTCGAAGGCTATCGCCTCGGCGTTCGTCCGCAGATAATCGCGGCGGTCGCGGGTGTCCGTCCGACCGATCTCCGCGACGTGGTCGCGGACGTTCCGCTGGTACAGCTCGAGCTGCTTGTGCAGCAGCGCTCCGCTGCCCGCGACGTCGTCCCACAGGGACGTCGGGACCGACTCGATCTCGCGCGCCTGGTCGACCGCCCGCTCGATGGCGGCGACGAGCCCTTTCAGCTCGGCCCACTGGTCCTTGCGGAGGGCGGTGAGGACCTGGTTCGTCACCTCGAGGTTGGTCCTGACGAGGCCCGAGATTTCGCTCAGCATCACCTGGAGGGCGATCATGGCCAGCGCCGGTCCGACCGACGCGGCGACCTGCGCCTTGCTCAGCGCGGTCACGGGGTAGAAGCGGGCCTGGTGCACGATGCGTCCGGAGACCATCACCGCGCCGAGGTTGCCGCCGTCCTTGGCGGCGAGCGTCGCGCCGCTGTTCAGCAGGGCCTGCGCCGTGGTGCCGATCCTGAAGAGTCCCTGCACGCCGGCGAACGCGTTCCCGAAGTTGCCGACCACGGTCGCCGCGTTGCCGATCGAGGCCAGGATCGCTGAGATCTGCTTGCGGTCGCCGGCCGGCACGATCCCGAAGTCGATCAGGTCGGGCTTCAGCTCGGCCGGGACCTCACCCGCGACGACAGCCACTCCTGGAAGCACCTCCACCAGGACCGTCGTCGGGTCGGACGCACCGGGTAAGTCAGCGGTATCGCTGCGGGCGTTCTGCCCGGGCGCGGCGATCTCCATCGACTCCGAAGGATCCTGCATGCGATCTCCTCCCGCGGGCTCGCGCAACGGCCGGACTTCCTCGGTGTTGGCCGCCGGAGTCTACGGCCCGATGCCACTCGGGTCCGGGAAGTGATGGGGTGGTGAGGTCTTCAGCGCTGCGCCGGGTGGCACCGCCGTGGCCCCGGAGGTGGTGGCCAACCCGTACACCAGGCGCTCGGCGACGCGGCTCAGGCTTTGGCGCGTCGGCGGGCCGTTTCGTCCAGGAGTTCGCCCACGGTGCGCCGTGGTGGTGCGGTGTGGCCGGTGGTGTGGTCGCGGAACCGGCGGAGGAGGTCCAGGCGGACGGTTGTGGCTTGGTCTTGGATGACGCGGAGTAGCAGGCGGTCCTTCTCGGGTTCGGGTAGGGCGGCGAGCCAGGCGGCGAGTTCGGTCGGGTCGTCGGTGGGCTCGTGGAGCGGTGGGCCGGCTTCGGCGGCGACGGTGAGCAGGTCGTTGTCGAGGCGGAGGAAGTCGGCCAGGGCGCGTTGTGGGGCGGTGAGGGTGCGCAGGCCCGGAGGCACCGGTGGTTCCTGGTGGTTGTCGGCGTCGCGGTCGAAGGCGTCTTCGTCGCGTTCCCAGGCGCCGTAGCCGGCCAGCCATGCCAGGTACAGCGGGCGGTGGTCGCCCGTGGCGAGTTCGGCTCGGACGCCGACGATGGTGGACAGCGCGTCCTCCAGGTCGTAGTCCGACTCGTCGGTCTCGTCGTGGCTGTGCAGGTCGAGGACGAGGTGTGTGTCCGTCATCCAGGCGTCGACCTGCTCCTCGACGAGGTAGGGCTCGACCGCGTCCAGGTCGAGCACGGTGCGGGGCACGCGCAGCATGAGGCGTCGGGTGCCCCAGTCGGCGAAGTAGAGGTGCGCGTCGTAGTAGTCCTCGACCAACCGGTCCGGGTCACCGCGGAAGTCGCCCCAGTGGTACTCGTTGACGAACGTGGTGGCGGTGATCTCGGCACGGGTCGACAGCGCGCGCACGTCGTCCTGTGCCCGCGCGTCGAGCGGCTGGTCCACCGCGACGAACTCGTAGTACTGGTACTCGCTCAACGCCTGCCCCATGCGGTCGTGTGGAAGCCCGGATCCGTCCCCGTGCGGGAGAACGGGTATCGGATCCGACGAAGGGTAGCGCCGGCGGGTGTCCCGGTGGACGGGTTCGACAGGTTCCGGGGGTTCTTTCCCGGCCGTTCGGGGGTGAGCGCGCGGTACCGCGGTGCGCTTCCGGTCTGCGTTTGTCCAGTTTTTGGCCCGTGCGGAGCCGATTGCCCACTTTTCTGTCTTTTTTCGGAGCGGGATCCGTGCCTAGGATTTGCCGCGTGTCCGGCTACGAGTTCGACTTGTTCATCAGCTATGCCCGACGTGGCAATGTGCAGAAATGGCTGCTGAACCACTTCTACGAGAAACTGACGGATTGTCTGGCCGACCAGCTCGCCCCGACTCCGAAGGTCTACGTCGACAAGGAGATGCCGCGTGCGGTGCACTGGCCGTCCAGCCTGCGGCACGCGTTGCGGCACAGCAAGATCATGATCCAGCTGCTCACCCCGCAGTACTTCGAGTCCGCGTGGTGCATGGCCGAGTGGCACAGCATGTTGGAGCGGGAGAGGATGCTGGGCCTGGCCAGTCCGGAAAGACCCCAGGGGCTGGTCGTGCCGATCCTGTTCGCGGATTCGGAGAACTTCCCGTTGGAGGGGAAGGTCCGCGCCTGGCTCGACTTCAAGGATTACGCCTATCCCGATCCGGTGTACCAGCAGACCCACGATTACGTCCGCTTCCACCGTGAGGTCAACAAGCTGGCCGCCGATCTCGCGGCCCTGATCCAGCAGGCCCCGCCCTGGCAACCGGACTGGCCCGACGTGGATCCGCCCAACCCCGTGCTGTCCCCCTCACCTCCTCTGCCGAGGTTCTGATGACCACAGGGACCGTCATCACCTTCTACTCCTACAAGGGCGGGGTCGGCCGGAGTTTCACGCTCGCCAACGTCGCCGTGCTGCTGGCCCGCTGGGGTTACCGCGTGCTCGCCGTCGACTGGGACCTCGAAGCCCCCGGTCTGCACCACTACTTCAAGTCGGTGATGGCCGAGGAGCCCGAGGGCGGGGTGATCGACCTCGCCTACGACTTCCTCGCGGGCGCGACGCACCCCCGTCCGCACGCGGTGCGGGTCAACGTCGAGGGGAACACCCTCTCGTTGCTGGCCGCGGGCCGGAACGACAGCTCGTACACGGAGCGGATGCAGCGCATCGACTGGGAGGACCTGTACCGGCGCGAGTTCGCCGACTTCCTGGAGCGCTGCCGCGCGCAGTGGACCGAGGAGTACGACTTCGTGCTGATCGACAGCCGGACCGGCATCTCGGACATCGCCGGCATCTGCACCGCGCAACTGCCCGACCGGCTGGCCGTCCTGTTCACCGCCAACGAGCAGAACCTCAAGGACATCGTGGACGTGGTGCGCCGCGCCGACACCGCCCGCGACCGCCTGCCCTACGACCGGCCTCGACACCTGGTGCTGCCGATCCTGTCCCGGCTGGACAGCTCGGTGGAGTACGAGCGCGCCGAGGAGTGGCGGCGCAGGTGCACCGAGGTCGTCGCCCCGTTCTTCCGCAACTGGCTGGTCAAGAGCGTGCCGGAAGACCGGATGCTGCGCCATCTCACGTTGCCGTACGTCTCCTACTGGAGCTTCGGCGAGCAGTTGTCCGTGCTGGAGGAGCAGGTCCCGTCGGCCGGGCAGGTGTCCTTCGCGCTGGAGACGGTGGCGGCCGTGCTCGCGCAGCAGTTCGACCGCACCGACGTGCTGGACGACAACCGGGACGCCTACGTGGCGTCGGCGCGGGATCGGCACCGGGGGTTCGAGCTGGATCTGCTGGTGTCGAGCCCGCGGTCGGCGTTGTCCGTCGCGGACCGGTTGGTCGAGGAGTTGCGCGGCCTCGACGTGCGGGTCGAGCGGTCGTCGTCGGGGGACCTCGAGATCCTCGAGCGGACCAGCGAGTTGGCCGAGCACCTGTGCCTGGTGGTGGACCGCGAGTTGAGCCGGTGGCAGGTCACCGAGGTGGAGCGGTTCCTGCGGCACACCATCGGGCCGGACGGTGGGCAGCGGCGGTTGTTCTGCGTGCTCACCGACGGCACGGACCCCGAGGACCTGCCCGGCTTCCTGCGCAACCTCCGTCACCTGGAGTTCGGGCCGGGGGTGGCGCGGGAGCTGCACGGCATGATCACCGGCGCGGTCGACCGGGACACCGACGCCCTGCGCAACGCGGCTTCCGCGCTGCGGGCCGTGCCGGAGCGGTTGCCGTCCGTCGGCCGCTTGTCGCTGGTCGAGGAGACCGTGCACGGCATGGCGACCGCGCTGGACAACGGCGACCTGGCGGCGTTGCGGGACTTCTCGGCCGACCTCGGCGTGCTGTCCAAGTCGCACGCGGACGACGGCCGGTTCATCGCCTCCCACGGCCTGCTGGCCGACATCAAGACCCTCCTCGACCGGATCGACCGTCGGATCGACGCGTCCACCAACTGAAAGGCGGCACCATGCCGGAGAAGTTCGGAACCCAGGAACAAGCCGCGCTGTTCATGCTCATGCGGCTGAACCGGGACGTGCTGAACACCGAGCTGACGAAGGAGAACGTCAGGCTCACGGTGCCCGGACGGAACAAGTTGAACAAGGCTGGTCTCATCGCATCCGACACGAGCGCCAAGCCGTATGTGCACCGGATCACCGAGGACGGCATTCGCTGGTGCGAGGAAGCAATTGCCGCAGTCGAAGCACCTTCCGGGACGGGAGCCCTGGTGCGGGAGATGTTCGGAGTACTGAGGAGCATTGTCCCGCTCCTCCGGCGGCACGGCATCGGCCTCGTCGATATCTACCGCTCCGGCGCGGACCTGGAGTCGGTGATCCGGGCCGCGTACCAGGCGCTGTCGGTGAAGCCGCAGGACTGGGTCCGGCTCGCCCGGTTGCGGCCGGAGCTGAACGGCGCGGACCGGGACGAGGTGGACGCCGTGCTGCTGGAGATGTTCAAGAACGGCGAGATCCACCTGGTGCCCGAGTCCAACCGCAAGGCGCTGACGGAGGCCGACCACGAAGCGGCGATCCGGATCGGCAGCGAGGACAAGCACCTCATGGCGATCGAGGAATCATGACCGAGCAGCAACGCGAGGCGCTGGCGGCGCTGCGCTTCAACTCCGCCCTGACGCCGGACGACGTCTGGCACACCTCGCCGTCCCACGTCGAAGGGCTGCACGTCAGCGCGGAGCGCCGCATCCGGGCCGGTATCGCGGATGCCGCCGCGAGCACCGGTTCCAGTCCGATCGGCCTGGTGCTCCAAGGGCAGAAGGGCGTCGGGAAGACGCACCTGCTCGGTTCGGTCCGGCGCATGGTGCAGGGGGAGGGCGGCTACTTCTTCCTGGTCGAGCTGACGACGGGCGCGAAGTTCTGGCACGACGTCGCCAACGCGATGCGCAGCGAGCTGCGCCGGTCCACCGACGACGGAGAACTCCAGCTCACCGTGCTGCTGCGGCAGCTGTGCGAGCGGGCGGGCGTGCCCGGTGTGGTGGCGGGGGCTATCCGGGGCGACGTGCCGCTCACGCCCGATCACCTGCGCAAGTTCCTCCACCAGTTGAGCGGCCTGGACAGCCGGGTGGTGGTCGAGTGCGGCGACACGATCCGGGCGTTGGTGCTCTACGCCTCCGAGCACTTCGACATCGGCCTCGCCTACTTGCAGGGAGTGGAGGACTCGGGCGACGAGCGCCGGCACTGGGGCCTGCAGAGCAGGCCGAAGGGACCGCGCGCGCTCGTCCGGGACATCTCGCACGTGCTCGCCCTGACCGGCCCGAGCGTCGTCGCGATCGACCAGTTGGACACGTTGGTCAACCGGAGCCAGGACCTCACCGGCGAGGGAGGGACGAACGCGGAGCTGGTCCAGGAACTCGCGGTGATCTCCGACGGGTTGATGCAGCTCCGGGAGACGACCCGGCGGACGCTGTCCATCGTCGCGTGCCTGCCCCACACCTGGAAGCAGCTGCACGCGATCGCGAGCGACACGGTGTCCGACCGGTTCACCGAAACCCCGTTCCTGGGTTCGATCACGGACGCCGGAATCGGTCGGACGCTGGTCGGCCGGTGGCTCGGCGTGGTCTACCAGCGCATCGGCTTCACCCCTCCGCACCCGACCTGGCCGGTATCACCGGACGCGTTCGGTCGCGCGTGGATGCCCCAGACTCCTCGGCAGATGCTCCGGGCCGTCCACTCGCACGCCGAGGCGTGCCTGCACGGTGAGATCCGGGAGTTGACCTCCTTCCACGAGAAGCCCGTCGAGCCGCGCCCGCCGGACGACGTGGTCGAGGTGGAGGCCGACTACCTCCAGGAGTTCGACACCCGGTTCGAGCGGTTGAAGGAGAAGGCGGAGATCACGGCGGGCGAGTTGAAGTTGCACAACGAGGACGACGTGATGCCGGGGCTGTTGCTGGCCGGGCTCAAGTCGTGGATCAACGAGGTCGGCAATGACGACATGGCGTGGCAGGCAGAACAGCTCCACGGGGGCGGCGACCTGCACGCCCGGCTGCGCCGCACGCTGAACGAGGACCTGGACACCGACGAGCGCTGGGGGTTCCGGCTCATCGCCAGCGCGCACGGCCGGTCGGTGCTGAACCGGATGCGGAAGGTGCGGGACGCGGCGCAGGTTGGTGCGCGGAACCGGCACCTGGTCCTGCTCGGCAACGGCAACGGCGGGTGGAACGGCGCGAAGACGCGCGCGGAGTTGGCCGAGTTGCAGCAGACCGGTGGCCGGCGGATCGACATCTCCGACGACGACCTGCGGACGCTCAGCGCGTTGAAGGAGATGCTGTCCACGCAGACGCACCAGCTGTTGGCGTGGTTGATGGCCCGGAAGCCCGCCAGCCGGACGACGTTCCTGCGGGAGGTGCTGCCCCAGCCGGGGCGGTCGGCGGCAAGCCACCAGGAGACGCGGCCGCCGCCCGTGGAACCGGTCGCGCCGGGGGAGCACGTCACGCCGGTGGGGGAAGCGGTCGAGGTGCCGGCAGCGGCGCTGTCGTCGACGGAGATCGCGCTCGGCCTGCGTGGTGAGATCCGGATCGGGTTGGAGTCGTTGCGCAAGCACGCCATCGTGTTCGCGGGTTCCGGCAGCGGCAAGACGGTGCTGCTCCGGCGGATCGTCGAGGAGTGCGCCCTGCGGGGGGTGTCGGCGATCGTGCTGGACCCGAACAACGACCTGGCGCGGCTCGGGGACGCGTGGCCGGAGCCGCCCGCGGACTGGTTGCCCGGTGACGCCGACCGCGCCGCCGAGTACGTGGCGAACACCGAGGTGGTGGTGTGGACGCCCGGCCGCGCCGGTGGCCGGCCGCTCAGCTTCCACCCGTTGCCCGACTTCGCCGAGGTGCGCGGGGACGCGGACGAGTTCACCGCCTCGGTCGAGGCCGCGGTGGCCCGGCTCATCCCGCACGTCAGGCTGGGTGGCGGTTCGAAGACGGCGGTGCGCGGCCAGGCGGTGCTGCGGGAGGCGCTCACGCACTACGCCCGCACGGGCGGGCGGGACCTGGCGGCGTTCATCGAGGTGCTGGACGACCTGCCGGAAGGGGTGAGCAAGCTCAGCACCGCCCGGGCGACGGGCGCGGACCTGGCGGAGACGTTGCGCGCGGCCATGGTCAACGACCCGTTGCTCGGCGGCGCGGGCGAGCCCACGGACCCGGCCGTGCTGTTCACCCCCACGCCGGGCAAACGGGCGCGGATCTCGGTGATCAGCTTCGTCGGGTTGCCGTCGGAGGAGCAGAAGCAGGGGTTCGTCAGCCAGCTCCAGCTGGAGGTCTTCGCCTGGGTCAAGCGCAACCCCGCGGCGGACCGGCCGCTCGGCGGCCTGGTGGTGATGGACGAGGCGCAGACCATCGCGCCGTCCGGCGGGTGGACGGCGAGCACGCAGAGCACGATCCTGCTGGCGTCGCAGGCCCGCAAGTACGGGTTGGGCCTGCTGCTGGCCACGCAGGCGCCGAAGGGCGTGCACAACCAGGTCGTCGGCAACGCGACGACGCAGTTCTTCGGCAGGCTGAACAGCCCGGCGCAGATCAACGCGGCCACCGAGATGGCCCGGGCCAAGGGCAGTTCGGTGGGTGACATCTCGCGGCTGGAGCGCGGCCAGTTCTACGTCACGGGCGAGACCTTCGGGTTCCGCCTGATGCGGACGCCGCTGTGCCTGAGCCACCACCCGCCCAGCCCGCTGCGGCTGGAGGAGGTGCTGGACCGGGCGCGCGACGGCGGCCGGTGAGCACGACGAGGAGCGCTCCCCACCCGGGAAGGGTGGGGAGCGCTCCTCGTCCCACGCTCAGCCGACGGTCGAGGCGAGCACCGCGTCGATCCGCTCCCACAACGCGGTGAACAGCTCCTCCCGGCGGTACGCGTGCGGCGCGCCACCGCCGCCCAGCACCGAGAAGTCGTGCACCTCCAGCACGGCCGCGCCCACGCCGGTGTCGTAGACCGGCCGGGCCCAGCCGTTGGTGAGGGCCGCGCCGTCCGGCCGGCCGACCACGAAGTTGACCGTCTCGTCGCCGCCGATCCCGCCGCGCTGGATGTCGAGCGCGTACACGGTGTCGCCCGCCCGCTCGACCCGCACGGCGATCCGGGTCTCGCCGACGTGCGCGGTGCCGACGAACCCGCGCGCGGTCAGCCGGGGCAACGCCGCGGCGAACTGCTCGGCCAGGTAGCGCAGCGTCGCGTCCTGCTCGGCGTAGCGGCTGAAGGTGGCCGGCACGACCGGCTCGGGCTCCTCCTCCGCCGGGGCGACGTCCTTGACGCCGGTCACCACGTCGGTGATCGACGCCCGCTGCCACCCGGCCGCCTCCGCCGTCTCGATCCGACCGACCAGCGCGTCGGTGAGCTGGTCCGGCCGCTGCACGGTGCCGCGCAGGTAGGCGACGTGCGGGTGCAGCAGCTCCGGCGGCACGGCCACGTCGCCGAGCAGCACCGGCAGCACGTGCTCGTCTCCGGCCTTCACCGCGCGCAACGCGGCCGTGGTGAACTCGTCGACCTCGGACACGAACGGGACGAAGAACCGCACCCGCGCGTCCGGCAGGTCGCCGCCGTCCTTGTGCGCCCACCACTCGTGGGTCTGCTCGGGCCCGTGCAGCACGGTCAGCCCGCGCTGCCGGAACGCCTCGACCACGTCCTCGACCGCGGAGCGCTGCTCCTCGGCGAACGACACGGCCACGTCGTACTCGCTCACGATCGAACCTCCTGTCCACGCCGGTGCGGTGGCCGGCTCGTCTGGTCCGCGGGGCACAGCATCGGGACCGCGTGTCGACCGGAAGTGGACGAGGAGTGGATGCGCCCCGTGTCCCGTTGGCCGCGCGCCCGGGAAACGGGCAACACCTGGTCCGCGCGCGTCCGCCGGTGAACCATTGTGGTGCGGGCGAAATGAAAAGGGAATCGCCCCGGACAACATTCACCGATTCGCAGTGGAGGACAGTCGTGTCCATTTTCGAGTCCCGTTTCGCGGTCCGGACCGGATTGTCGTTGGCCGTTCTCGGCGCGGTCGTCGCGGTGTTCGCGGCCGGTGGCGGCGCGTCGGCGTCGTCCTTCGAGGAGTGCCCGCCGCCGAGCACCACCACGGTCACCGTCGGTCCCGACGGCAACCCGTGGTACGGGTGACCGCAGAAATGCGCCCCCGACGCCGCCGCGCGCGCACCCGCGCGGGGCCCGCGCGGGGGGGGGGCGCCGCCCGCGCGCCGCCCCCGCGCTCGGGACCCGGCCCCCCCCCCCCCCCCCCCCCCCCCCCCCCGCCCGCCCGCGGGCGGTAGGGGGC
>NZ_JBHYXZ010000080.1:0-1674 GCF_042752395.1 Actinosynnema sp. NPDC059335
CCCCACGCGGCTCGCCGCGCGCCGGCCCGGGGGGCCCCCCCCCCCCCCCCGGGGGGCGCCCCCCGCCGCGTCAGAGGAAGATCTTGACGAGCTGGTCGCGCCCCTCGGGGTGGCGCAGCACCACCTGGTTGCCCGCGCGCAGCTCCGCGTCGACGAACTCGTAGATCAGCAGCGCCCGGTTGAGGTGCCCCGATGAGTGGAGTGAGGCCGGACCCGGAACCCGTCGGGTCCGACAAGACCGCGGGATGGGGAGACCCGACCCGCGCGGCGCGGATACGCCTGGAGAAGTCGGGGTTCGGTGGAGGTGGCGGTGCCCGCCGCCCACACCTCCCGGCTGCTCGACGCGGTGGTCGTCGTCCTGGCGGCGGCGGGCGCGGTGGTGTGTCCGGTGCTCACGTTGCGGGGTGGTCCCCCCGGACTTCCCCACGTGGGCCGCGGTCGCCCTGGTCGCCGGCCGGATCGGTCTGCTCGGCGTCCTCGCGCTGGTCGCGCGTCGCAGGTGACGAGGTGCGGATGGGGCACCCGGGGGGAGTGCCCCATCCCGCGTGCCCGGCGCGCGTCGGGGTCGCCGGCCCGTGGGACCGGCTCCTCCCGACGCGCCGTCAGCGGCGGGCCGGCGCCAACCCGAGCAGGCGGCGGCACTCGGGCGGCATGCCCACGCCGTCGGCGATGCGCTCGATGGTGTCCAGCGTGGGCAGCCGCCGGCCGCGCATGTACTCGCTGATCCGGCCCTGCGTGATGCCCGTGACGCCCGCGAGGTCGTTCTGGCTGCACCCGGCGTAACGCCTGATCAGGACCAACAGGCTCGCGATGTCCCGGGCCTCCAGCGCGGTCACGACCTCCAGCCGCGACCACAGGCTGTCCGGCACGCGCGCGACCCATCCGGCTCTACGTTCCATGACAAGTCCCCCCGACTGGGAATCGTCCCTCCCCAGGGGAGTATTACGCAACGGAACCACGCAATCACACGGTGATATCTCACCTTGTGCTGCCGAACCCGCCGTCACGCCTGCGACCGTTCCTGGGTCCGCAACCTGAGGGGGGAACGGGATGAAGCACCTGACCAAGCTGCTCGCGGCGCTGGGCCTGCTGCTCGCGGCGCTGGTCGTCGCGCCGTCGGGCGCCTCGGCCGCGCCGGTCGGCGCGCTGACCGCGAACGGTCCCATCTACAGCCTGCACGACGGGCGTTGTCTGGACTCCGACGTGTCGTCGCCCACGCACAACGGCACGAAGGTGCAGATCTGGGACTGCAACGGCTGGAACAACCAGAAGTGGACCTACTACGACGACTACACGATCCGCAGCACCCAGGACGGGCGGTGCCTGGACTCGGACGTGTCGTCGCCGACGCACGACGGCACCAAGGTGCAGGTGTGGGACTGCAACGGGTGGGACAACCAGAAGTGGACGATCTACACCAACGGCCAGATCGTGAGCTGGCACGACGGCCGGTGCCTCGACCTCGACGTGTCGTCGCCGACGCACAACGGCAGCAAGGTGCAGGTGTGGACGTGCAACGGCTGGGACAACCAGGCCTGGTACAAGCCGTGACACCACCGCGTCGGTGATCACGCCCGGGGGCCCCCGCCCCCGCGGGGGGGGGGGGGCCGGGGGGGGGGCCCCGGCCCCGCCCCCCGCGGGGCCCCGCCCGCCCCCCCGGGGGGTTTAAACAAA
>NZ_JBHYXZ010000080.1:1684-18438 GCF_042752395.1 Actinosynnema sp. NPDC059335
GCCTCTCTCTCGCGACACACCCCCGCTCCCACCACCCCCCACCCCCCCGCGGGGGGCCGCGCCCCCGCCCGCCCCCGCGCCCCCGCGCCCGCCCCCCCCCCCGGTGCGCGTCACAGGTCCAGCGCCCAGGTCTGCGCCTCGACGTCACGCCCGAACAGGTGCTCGGGCGCGCTCGTCTCCAGGGTGAACCCGGCCCTCTCGTAGAGGTGCCGCGAGGCCGCCAGCCCCGCCACGGTCCACAGCACCACCCGCTCGTACCCGGCGCGGCGGGCGAAGGCGAGGCACTCGTCCACCAGCCGCCCGCCGATGCCCAGGCCGCGCGCGGCGGGCTCGACCAGCAGCAGGCGCAGCTTGGCGGTGCGGTCGTCCACCCGCACGCAGAAGACCGATCCGACCGGCTCGCCGTCGACCTCGGCGATCCACGCCGCCTCGCGGTCGGGCAGGTGGCGCTCCCCGAACTCGCCCGCGACCCGCGCCACCAGCGCCTCGAAGGTCCGGTCGAACCCGCACTCCTCCGCGTACCGCACGCCGTGGCGGTTCACCACCCACCCCAGGTCGCCGGGCCGCAACGGCCGCAGCAGGTACGCCCGGGGCGCGCCCGTGAGCAGCCGTTCCACCTTCCGCATGGACGCCACCAGCGCGTCCCGGTCCGAGGGCGGCACGCCGTCGAGCAGCTTGCCGATCTCGACGTCGGAACGGGCGTTCAACTCGGCGAACACCGACTCGCCGCGCGGGGTGAGGGCGACGACGTGGCGGCGCTGGTCGCGCTCGGCCGGCGTGCGGGTGACCAGGCCGTCGCGGTCGAAGGCGGTCAGGATGCGGCTGAGGTAGCCGGCGTCCAGGCCCAGCGCGGCGCGCAGGTCGGGGACCTCGCACGGCCCCGAGGCCAGCTCGAACAGCACCCGGGCCTCGGTCACCGAGTAGGGCGAGTCCAGGTAGCCGCGGTCCAGCAGGCCGATCACGCGGGTGTAGAAGCGGGTGAACGCGCGGACGTCCGCGACCGTCATCGTTGACTCCCTCAACAGAACCGTTGACGGAGTCAACCTATCCTCGGGGTCGGTAGACGGCCAGGGCGGCCGGCCGGGACCGGAACTCGAAGACCGCGCCGGTCGGCCCCACCTCGCCGTCCGTCGCGATCGCCACCTCGCCGTCGCGCAGCCGCACGTCCAGCCACCGCGTCTCCAGGTGCCGGTAGGTGCGGCTGCGGTGCAGGGACCCGAGCAGCGCGCCGAGGAAGAACCGGGCACGCGAGAACCGGGTGTCGGCGCGGATGTACCGCACGTCCATCAGGCCCGCGTCGAGGGCCGGCCGCATGGTCGGCGCGAAGCCCTTCGGCCGGTACGGGCCGTTGCCGACGAACAGCATCCACACCAGGTGCGGCTCGCCGTTCAGCTCCACCCGCAGCGGCCGGGACGTGCGCAGCACGCGGGCCAGCGCGATCGCCGCCGCGGGCCACTTGCCCCACCGGTCCTGGAGCTGCTCGCGCAGCCGCACCATGTCCGGGTAGCCGCCGAGGCTCGCGGTGTTGACGAACCAGCGCGGCCCGGAGCCGTCCACCGACACCGCGGCCAGGTCGACCAGCACGGCGTCGCCGTCCGCGACGGCCCGCGCGGTGTCCGCCAGGCCCCGCACGCCCACGTCGCGGGCGAAGTGGTTCAGCGTCCCGGCGGGCACCAGGGCCAGCGGCAGCCGGTTCGCCGCCGCCAGCGCCGCGACCGCGGCCACCGACCCGTCACCGCCCGCCACCCCCAGCGCACGCGGAGCGTGATCGGCGATCACCGTGTCGAGATCCTCGATTCCCACGATCGTGGCCTTGGGCCAGGTGCGCAGCAGATCCTCGGTCGGGTCGTCCGCGCCCAGCCCGGCGCTGGGGTTCACCACGACCACCAGCCCCTCGCCGTCGACCAGGGCGTCCGCCGCGTGGTGCTCGCGCGCCGACGCGGGCTCGGTGCGCCCCAGCGGCCACCAACGCCTGGTCAGCAGGGCCGCGCCCGCCCCGATCGCGGCGCCCGCGGCCACGTCGGACGGCCAGTGCACGCCCGTGTGCACCCGCGAGTACGCCACCGCCGCCGCGACCGGCGCGACCGCCGCCGCCAGCGCGGGCGACTCCATCGCCACCGCCGTGGTGAACGCCGCCGCCGACGCCGCGTGACCGGACGGGAACGACGACGACGTGGGCCGACGGGTCAGCCGCCGGGGCACGAGCAGCAGGTCGGCGGCGGGCCGGCGGCGCGGGAACAGGCGCTTGGCCACGAGGCTCGCGGTGAAGCTCGCGCCGCCGATCGCGGCCACCCCGCGCAGCGCCGCGCGCCTGGTCACGCCCTTGCGCACGGCCAGCACGGCGGCGATCACGAGCCACAACGCGCTGTGGTTGGCGGCCCGGGACAATCGCTTCAAACCGGCGTCCACCGGTGAGGCGCGCAGCGCCGCGGAACGGCTCATCAGGGTCATGTCCAGGCGGTTCACTCGTCGGAGCACATGAGAACGTTATCCGCGAAAACGGCGTGACGCCCGATTGGATCACTGAGGAAAGCTCCGAATGCGCCTACTGTTGAGGGATGCAGCGGCGGATCTTCGGCATTGAGACTGAGTTCGGGGTGACCTGCACCTTCCACGGGCAGCGCAGGCTGTCCCCGGATGAGGTCGCGCGTTATCTGTTCCGCCGGGTCGTCTCGTGGGGACGCTCGTCGAACGTCTTCCTGCGCAACGGCTCTCGGCTCTACCTGGACGTGGGCTCGCACCCCGAGTACGCCACGGCGGAATGCGACGACCTCGCCCAGCTCGTCACGCATGACAAGGCTGGTGAGCGGATCCTCGAGGACCTGCTCGTCGATGCCGAGCGCAGGCTCGCCGACGAGGGCATCGGGGGAGACATCTTCCTGTTCAAGAACAACACCGACTCCGCGGGCAACTCCTACGGTTGCCACGAGAACTACCTGGTCGCGCGGGCGGGGGAGTTCTCCCGCATCGCCGACGTCCTGCTGCCGTTCCTGGTGACCAGGCAGCTCATCTGCGGCGCGGGCAAGGTGCTCCAGACGCCGCGCGGAGCGGTCTACTGCCTGTCGCAGCGGGCCGAGCACATCTGGGAGGGCGTGTCCAGCGCCACCACCCGGTCCCGGCCGATCATCAACACCCGCGACGAGCCGCACGCCGACGCCGAGCGCTACCGCAGGCTCCACGTCATCGTCGGCGACTCGAACATGTCCGAGGTGACCACGCTGCTCAAGGTGGGCAGCGCCAACCTCGTGCTGGAGATGATCGAACAGGGCGTGCAGTTCCGCGACTTCAGCCTGGACAACCCGATCCGCGCCATCCGCGAGATCAGCCACGACCTCACCGGCAGGCGCACCGTGCGGCTGGCGGGCGGCAAGGAGGCGTCGGCGCTGGACATCCAGCGGGAGTACTACGAGCGCGCGGTGGAGCACGTGGCCAAGCGCGCGCCGGACCCCATGGCGGAGCGGGTGCTGGAGCTGTGGGGCCGCACGTTGGACGCGGTCGAGTCCGAGGACCTGTCCAAGATCGACCGCGAGATCGACTGGGCCATCAAGTACCGGCTGATGGAGCGCTACCAGGCCAAGCACGGCATGGACCTGTCCAACCCGCGCATCGCCCAGCTCGACCTCGCCTACCACGACATCCGCCGCGGCCGGGGCATCTTCGACCTGCTCCAGCGCAAGGACCAGGTCGAGCGGGTCACCGACGACGGCGAGATCGAGGCCGCCAAGGACACCCCGCCGCAGACCACGCGGGCCAAGCTGCGCGGCGACTTCATCGCCGCCGCGCAGGCCGCGGGCCGCGACTTCACCGTCGACTGGGTGCACCTGAAGCTCAACGACCAGGCGCAGCGCACCGTGCTGTGCAAGGACCCGTTCCGCGCCGTGGACGAGCGCGTGGAGCGGCTCATCTCCTCGCTGTAGGGCGAGCGGCGGACCCCGGGCCGAGGGCGGCCCGGGGTTTCCCCGGCCCGATTGACAAAACAGGTTTTTACGTACAGGATGATTTTTGCGATGAGAGACGTCCTGTACCTGGAGCAGATCGAGCAGGCCGAGGCGCTGCTCAAGCCGCAGCGCATCGAGGTGCTGCGGCAGTTGGCCGAGCCGAAGTCGTGCACCGAGGTGGCCGCCGCGCTCGACCAGACCCCGCAGCGGGTCTACTACCACGTGAAACGCCTGGTCGAAGCCGGTCTGGTGACCCGCGTGGACGAGCGGCGGGTGCGCGGCATCAGCGAGGGCGTGTACCAGGCCGGCGCGCGGTCGTACTGGCTGTCGCCCGCGCTGGTCGGCCGGCTCGGGCTGCGCCGCGCGCAGGACGAGCTGAGCCTGGGTTACCTGCTGGACCTGGTGGAACGGGTCCAGGCGGACATCGCGGGCCTGGACCGCACCAGGCCCGAGCTGCCGTCGCTGGGCGTGTCGGGCGAGATCCGGGTCCGCCCCGACCAGCGGCAGCGGTTCTTCGACGAGCTGAGGACGACCCTGCAGGACCTGTTCAGCCGCTACGGCGGCGCGGAGGGCGACGCCTTCCGCCTGGCCGTGGCGTGCTACCCGAAGGAGGAGGAGACCGATGAGTGAGACCGTGGTCCTTCGCGCCCGCACCACCGCGCCCGTCGACCGGGTGCGCCGGGCCGTGACCGACGCCGCCGAGCTGCGCGCGTGGCTGGCCGAGCACGCGGCCGTGGAGCTGCCCGACCGGTTCGAGTTCTGGGGCCGCCACACCCCGGAGGGCGACGCGCCGCACCAGGTCCTGCGGCACGTGGACGAGCACTCGCTGCGGTTCGACTGGCACGTGGGCGGCGAGGACACCTCGGTCGCGATCGGCTGGTCCGCGACCGACGACGGCACCGTGGTCACGCTGTCGCAGAGCCACTTCCCCGGCTGGGAGGCGGCCGTCGCCGAGGTCGGCGTGCTCGGCTACCTCTACACCTACTGGTGCCTGGCGCTGGCCAACCTGGTCGACCACCTCGAAGGCCGCCCGCTCACCCCGAAGGTCGACTTCACCACGGTCGAGATGCGCGGCGAGGTGCTCATCGACGCGCCGGTCGCCGCGGTCGCCCGGTCCCTGGTCGACGCCGAGCAGTACTCCCGCTGGTTCGGCGCGAAGATCGACATCGAGGCGTGGGAGGGTGGCCGGGTCGCCATGGGCGGCTTCGACGCGAACCCGCAGCCCGCGAAGGTGGTCGACTTCGAACCCGACCGGCGCATGGGCATCGACTGGGGCGGCATGGTGTCGACCTGGGAGCTGGCCGAGTCCGGCGGCGGCACCCGGCTGACGTTCGTGCAGAGCGGGTTCGACACCGGCCGGCCGCCGTACGGGGCGTGGGCGGGCTGGCTGTCGGGCGTGGCCGAGCTGCGCCGCTACCACGAGCTGCCCGACTGGCGGCCGATCTGGCTGCGGCCGGACGTGCCCGGCCTGCCCGACGGGGTGCTCACCGGGAGCTGAGGCGGATCAGCTTCAGCTCCACGGCGGTCCGCACGGCCGCCGTCCGGGTGTCCACGCCCAGCTTCGCGAAGATCCGCACCAGGTGCGTCTTCACCGTCGCCTCGCTGATGAACAACGCCCTGGCGATCTCCCGGTTCGACAGGCCGCGGCCGAGGTGGTCGAGGATCTGCACCTCGCGGCGGGTGACCGCGGGCGCCTGCGCCGGCCGCAGCAGCCGGCGGGCGATGTCGGGCGACAGCACGGTCCGGCCCGCGGACGCCTGGCGGACCGCGGCCGCCAGCTCCTCGGGCGGGCAGTCCTTGAGCAGGTAGCCCGTCGCGCCCGCCTCGACCGCCCGCACCACGTCCGCGTCCGAGTCGTACGTGGTCAGCACCACGACCTGCGGCGGGTCCGGCAGCGCGCGGACGCGCCGGGTGGCCTCCACGCCGTCGATCCCCGCGCCCAGCCGCAGGTCCATCAGCACCACGTCCACGTCCCGCGTCGCGGCCAGCCGCACCGCGTCCTCGCCCGTGGCCGCCTCGGCGACCACCTCGAAGTCGCGGGCCAGCAGCCCGGCCAGGCCGAACCGGGCCACCGGGTGGTCGTCCACCACCAGCACCCGCAGCCGCCCGGTCACGGCGTCGGCACGCTCACGGCCAGCGCCGTGCCCTCGCCCGGCGCGCTCTCCACCGTCATCGTGCCGCCCAGCTCGGCGACCCGGTCGCGGATCGCGTCCAGCCCGTAGCCGCGCCCCGGCTCGGGGCGGACCGCCGCCGGGTCGAACCCGCGGCCGTCGTCGCGCACGTCCAGCGTCATCGCGTCGCCCAGGTACGTCAGCGTGACCACGGCGGTGGTGGCGTCGGCGTGCTCCCGCACGTTGGCCAGCGCGCCCTGCGCGACCCGCAGCAACGCCACCTCCACCGGCACCGGCAGCGGGTACGGCTCGCCCTCCACCTCGACCCGGTCGCACAGGGCGCGCAACGCCCCGGTCAGCGTGCGGCCCTGCAACGGCGACAGGTCGCGGACGAACCGGCGCGCCTCGGCGAGGTTGTCCCTGGCCACCTCGCGGGCCCGGGCGGTGTCGCCCAGCTCCAGCAGCAGCACGATGCTGGACAGGCCCTGCGCCAGCGTGTCGTGGATGTCCCGCGCCAGCCGCTGCCGCTCCTCCAGCGCGCCCGCCCGGCGCAGCAGCCGGCGCCGGTCGAAGAACACCGCCGCGGTGATCACCGCGACCCCGACCGGGCCGAGCACCAGGCTCGGCTCCGCCACGTCGGCCAACCGGACCTGCGCCGACACCACCGCGACCGTCAGCACGGCGGCCAGCGGGACCGCCACCCGCGGCCGGAGCTGCCGCAGGCACTGGAAGAACAGCGGGATCGCGCACCAGCCGAAGCTCGGGGCCGCCCACGACACCACCAGCCACAGCGCCAGCACGGCCGGCAGCGCGGCCGTCCACCGCACGCCGAACGGGTAGGCCACGCCCAGCAGGACGGCCGTGACCAGCACGGCGGGCGCGACGCCGTGGTACGCGACGTACCGCGCCGCCGACGCCGTCAGCAGCACGTAGAAGCCCGCGTGCATCGCCCGGTGCAGCCACACGGGGCCGACCCTAGGCCAGGCCGCGGCGCGTGGGGTCAACCGATGGGTTGAACCCGGTTCAACCGGAACCACCAGGTCGCGGCGGCGCGGGGCGGCGAGGCTCGAACCCGGAAGGAACCGACGAGGAGGGTGTGGCGATGCGCAGGACCACGATCGCGGTGCTGGTGGCGGTGTCCCTGGCGGGCGCCGGCGGGTACGCGGTGGCCGACCAGCAGCACGGGCGCAGCCGGGTCGCGGTGCGGACGGCGACGACCATCACCGTCGACGCCGCCGTGCGGGCGGCCCGGGCGGCGCTGGACGCGGCCGAGAAGGAGGGGCAGCGGGTCACCGTCGCCGTGGTGGATCGGGGCGGCGACGTGGTCGTGCTGCTGCACGGCGACGGCGCGGGGCCGCAGACGGAGGAGTCGGCGCGGCGCAAGGCGTTCACGTCGGTGTCGTTCAACGCGCCGACGTCGGAGCTGGCCGGGCGGGTGACCGGCGCGGGCGCGACGCTGCGGGACATCCCCGGCACGTTGTTCCTGGCCGGTGGCGTGCCCGTGGTGGCGGACGGCGCGCCGGTCGCGGGCATCGGGGTCGGCGGCGCGCCCAGCGGGGACCTGGACGAGCGCTTCGCGCGGGCCGGCCTCACCGCGATCGGCGGCTGACCGGTCGGCGGCGGTCGGGAGCCGCGACCGGCCCCGACCGCCCCCGACCGACCCACCGCCACCGGCCTGACTCGACTTCACCGCGCGACCGGACATCGGCTGATCAATCGTTTTCCCTGCTCAGGACATCGCAGAGCCACCTGACCCGGAATGCGGCACCCCTCGGCAATCGGCTGAATGGACCATTCACCCGCGTTCCGGACGGGGACGGCGTCATCCGGCGTTCGTCCGGGGTTAGGGTTCCGGTGTGGCCATCGCACGTGCCGAACGGCTCGTCAACCTGGTGCTGTGCCTGCTGTCGACCCGGCAGTACCTGACCGCCGAGCGCATCCGCGCCATCGTCCCCGGCTATGCCGACGCCCCGACGGACGAGGCGTTCTTCCGCATGTTCGAACGCGACAAGACCGAGCTGCGCGACCTCGGCGTGCCGCTGGAGACCGGCCGCAGCGCGGGCTTCGACGCGATCGACGGGTACCGCATCGCCCGCCGCGACTACGAGCTGGGCGACATCGACCTGGAGCCCGACGAGGCCGCCGCCGTGGCCCTGGCCGCCCGGCTGTGGGACTCGCCCCAGTTCACCGGCGCGGCCCACGGCGCGCTCATCAAGCTCCGCGCCGCGGGCGTGGACGTCGACCAGGACGTGCACGTGCCGGTCGAGCCGAAGGTCCGCACCACCGAACCGGCGTTCCCGCCGCTGCTCGCGGCCGTGCGGGAGGGGCGCGTGGTCGAGTTCGACTACCGCCGCCCGGCCCCGGTCGAGGTCCGCACCCGCACCGTCGAGCCGTGGGGCGTGGTCGCCTGGCGCGGCCGGTGGTACCTCGTCGGGCACGACCGCGACCGCGACGCGCCCCGCTGCTTCCGGCTGTCCCGGATCGTCGGCGACGTGCGCGCCCTGGGCAAACCGGGCGAGGTGCGGTCCCCCGAGCAGTTCGACCTGCTGTCGTTCGTGGTCCGCAACCAGCCCGCCGGCGACCAGGCGCCCGCCACGGCGCGCCTGTGGGTGGCCAAGGGGCGGGCGCAAGGGGTGCGCCGGCGGGCCCGCGTGCTGGGGGAGCGGACGTTCGACGGCGAGCCGGGCGACCTGCTGGAGATCGAGCTGCGGTTCCCCGACTCGGCGGCGACCTGGATCGCGGGCTTCGGCCCGGACGTGGTGGTGCTGGAGCCCGAGGTGCTGGCCAAGACGGTGCGGGAGAAGCTGCTGGGCGCGCTGCGCAGTGCGGGGGTGCGCGCGTGAACGCCGCCACCGACCGGCTGCCCCGGCTGCTCGCCCTGGTGCCCTACCTGCTGGCCCGCCCCGGCATCCCGATCGACGAGGTCGCCGCCGACTTCGAGGTCACGCCCAAGCAGATCCGCAAGGACCTCGAACTGCTGTGGATGTGCGGCCTGCCCGGCTACGGGCCGGGCGACCTGATCGACCTGTCGTTCGAGGGCGACACGGTGACCGTGACGTTCGACGCGGGCATGAGCAGGCCGCTGCGGCTGACCGCCGCGGAGGCGACGTCGCTGCTGGTGGCGCTGCGCGCGTTGGCCGAGACGCCCGGCGTCGCCGACCAGGCCGCGGTGCAGCGCGCGGTGGCCAAGATCGAGGCCGCGGTCGGGCAGGCGCAGCCCGCCGGCGTGGCCGTGGGCCTGGCCCTGCGCGAGGCCCCCGAGACCGCCCGCGTGCGCGACGCGGTGTCGGACGGCGTCCGCCGCGGTCGCGCCCTGCACCTGCGCTACTACACCCCGTCCCGGGACGAGGTCACCGAACGCGTCGTGGACCCGATGCGGATGCTGCTCGTGGACGGCCGCGGCTACCTGGAGGCGTGGTGCCGCGCGGCGGACGGCGTGCGGCTGTTCCGGCTCGACCGGATCGACGCGGTGGACGTGCTGGACGAGCCGGCCGCCCCGCCGCCCCACGCGACGCCCACCGACACCTCCGAGGGGCTGTTCCAGCCCGACCCGTCGCAGCGCACGGCCGTGCTGGTGCTCGAACCCGACGCCCGCTGGGTGGCCGAGTACTACCCGACGGACGGCCTGGTCGAGCTGCCCGAGGGCCGGGCCAGGGTGCTCATGCGGTACGCCGACACCGCCTGGATGGTCCGGCTGCTGCTCGGCCTGGGCGGCGAGGTGCACGTGGAGCAGCCGCCCGACCTGGTGGCGGAGGTGGCCCGGCAGGCGGAGGCGGCGTTGCGCCGGGCGGATCACCTCCCGGCAACCTAGGGCAAGTACGGTGGGTCCCGTGCCGTACTTGCCGATCCTGGTGTTGATCGTCCTCGGGGTGGTCGTGCTGGTCCTGACCGCGTTCCGGGTCATCGGGTCCTTGCGCCGCTTCCGCGCCGCCAGCAGTCTGGTGGGTGACAGGGTCGGCGACGGCGTCGGTCTGCTGCGGGCGCGGTTCGCCGCGCTCGGGGTGGCCGTCGCGCAACGGCGTCCGGATCACGCCCGCCAGGGCAAGCCCCGCGTACCATCGGTGGACCGGGGGAGACAGGAGGACAACGGTGCCTAACCTCGGACCTACCGAGCTGATCATCATCGCCGTGGTGATCATTCTGCTCTTCGGCGCGAAGAAGCTGCCCGACATGGCGCGCTCCCTCGGCCGTTCCGCGAAGATCCTCAAGGCCGAGACCAAGGGTCTGCGCAGCGACGACGAGCCGCAGCAGCAGGCCGCCCAGCAGACCGCCGTGCCGCAGCCCGCGCCGCAGCAGCTGCCGCCGGCCCAGCCGCAGGTGGTCCAGCAGCCGGTCGCCCAGCAGCCCGTCGTCCAGCCCCAGGTCGCGCAGCCCCAGGTGGCCCAGCCGCAGCCGGTGCAGCCGCAGGTGGCCCAGCCCGTCGAGCAGCCCGCGCAGAACAAGCAGAACACCAACTAAGCCGCGTCAACGAGAGCGTAAGGACGGTCCGCACGGTGGGGGCAAGTCCGGCCCGGTGGTGGGCCCAGCGCCGGGAACGCCGCAAGATCACGAGTCGTCGGGGCAACCCGGACGGCACCATGTCGTTGAAGGACCACCTCTACGACCTCCGGCACCGCCTGGGTCTGGCGCTGCTGTTCATCGTGCTCGGCGCGATCTTCGGCTTCATCTGGTGGGACGTGCGGTTCTTCGGCCTGCCGGACCTCGGGGCGATCGTGGTCGACCCGTACTGCGGGATCCCGGAGACCCAGCGGCTGACCCAGGCGGGGCAGGGCTGCCAGCTGCTCCAGACCAAGCCGTTCGAGGTCTTCATGATCCGGCTGAAGGTCGGCGCCGGCGCGGGCATGGCGCTGACCGCGCCGCTGTGGCTGTTCCAGGTGTGGCGGTTCATCTCGCCGGGCCTGTACGCCCGGGAGCGGCGGTTCGCCATCGTGTTCGTGGCGTGCGCGTCCGTGCTGTTCGTGGCGGGCGCCACGCTGGCGTTCTACGTCGTGCCGCAGGGCCTGGCGGTGCTGGTGAGCTTCGGTGACGAGCAGTTCATCACCGCGCTCACGGCGGGCGAGTACGTCAGCTTCGTCATGGCGCTGCTGCTGATCTTCGGCGTGAGCTTCGAGCTGCCGCTGATCGTGGTGATGCTCAACCAGGTCGGCGTGCTGAGCTACGAGAAGCTGAACAAGTGGCGGCGCGGCATCGTGTTCGGCCTGTTCGTCTTCGCCGCGTTCGCGACGCCGGGCACCGAGCCGATCTCGATGGTGGCCCTCGCGGTCGCGCTCGTGCTGCTGTTCGAGGTGGCCATCCAGATCGCCCGGGTGCACGACCGCCGGGTCGAGCGCCGGCGGAAGGCGGAGGGCCTGGACGAGCTGCCGGACGACGTGGCCGCGCCGTTCGACTACACGCCCTCGGTCGTGGAGGACCCGTCACCCGATCCGGTGCCGAGTTCGGGCACGCAGCCCACGCCGGAGCCTCCGGGGCGGGTGCGCTACGACGACGTCACCTGAACGGAACCGCTCGATCAGGTGACGCCTTTGTAGGCTTCCCGACCATGTCGACGTCAACGCGGGCGGCCCTGCTGGTGTGCCCCGCCTCGGGCAAGGGCAGGGCCGCGCGCATGGCGGGCACCGTCGCCGAACGGCTGCGCGCCGTGGTCGACCGGCTCGACCTGCACGTGGGGGCGACCGCCGAAGGCACCGCCGAGGCCGCGCGCCGCGCCGTGGACGACGGCGTGGACGTGCTGGTGGTCCTCGGCGGCGACGGCGGCGCGCACCTCGCCGTGCAGGCGTGCGCCCAGTCGCCGACCGCGCTCGCCGTCGTGCCCGCCGGCACCGGCAACGACCTGGCCGGCGCCCTGGGCACCCACTCGGTGGACGACGTGGCCCTCGCCCTCGCCGGCGGCGCCCGCCGCACCCTCGACCTCGGGCGCGTGGAGGGCGGCCCCTGGTTCGCCACCGTGCTGTGCGCGGGCTTCGACTCCGCCGTCAACGAGCGCGCGAACGCGATGCGCTGGCCCGCCGGACCGCGCCGCTACGACCTGGCGATCCTGGCCGAGCTGGCCGCGCTGCGCCCCCGCCGGCTCACCGTCGAGACCGACGACGACGTGCTGGAACTGGACGCGCTGCTGATCGCGGTCGGCAACACCACCAGCTACGGCGGCGGCATCCCGGTGTGCCCCGACGCCGACGCGACCGACGGCCTGTTCGACCTCACCGTGGTGCGCGCCGCGCCGCGGCGCACCCTGCTGCGGATGCTGCCCACGCTGCGCACCGGGCGGCACGTCGACCACCCGGCCGTGCGCACCCTGCGCGCCCGGTCCGCGCGCCTGTCCGGGCCGCCCTGGACCGCCTACGCCGACGGCGAACGGCTGTCGGCCGTGCCGCTGACCACGACGTGCGTGCCGAACGCCCTCACCGCCGTCACCGGTGGTGGCTGAGCACGTCCCGCCTGCGCCACGACGCGTGCGGCTCGGACGTGCCGCGGTCCCACAGCCACCCGGCCACCGCCAACACCCCGTCGGCCGCGGCCAACGGCGTGTCGTGCGCCGACTCGACCGTCTCGATCTCGTGCCTGCCGCAGTCCCGGATCGCGTCGCAGCGGACCGAGATCTCGCCCTCCACCTGCCACGGCGGCGGCGGGGAGACCACGTCGCGGTGCGGGTCGCGCGGCAGCGACACGTGCACCCGGAACGCCACCTCGTCGATCTCGGCCAGCGCCGACAGCCCGGCGTAGGGCGCGCCGGGCAGGTGGTCGAACACCAGGCCGGTGCCCGGTCTGCCCAGCCGGACCGCCAGCCGCTCGACCCGCGCGCCCGCCCGCCGCAGCCGGTCCAGCACGGGGTCCACGTCGACCAGGTCCGGGAACACCCACCGGAGGTCGCCCTCCGCCAACGGAATCGCCTCCACGTCGGACGAGTGTGCCGCACCCCGAGTACCGGTGGTCTTTATAGCTTCAGTGTTGATTAAAAGAAGCTCGTCCGATCCCGGTGCGGATCTGAAGCGATTTTGTCGGCCCCGTGTGACAGCCTGGACAGGTGTCAAGCACTTCGCGGTCTCCCGCCGACTCGTACGCGGACTTCCGCCGCCGCGCCTCCCGGCCCAAGCTGGCCGACTTCCTGGGGGTCCTCTCCTTCGAACTCGACCCGTTCCAGCAACGCGCCTGCGAGGCGCTGGAGGACGGGCACGGCGTGCTGGTCTGCGCGCCCACCGGCGCCGGCAAGACCGTCGTCGGCGAGTTCGCCGTGCACCTCGCGCTGTCCGAGGGCAGCAAGTGCTTCTACACGACACCGATCAAGGCGCTGTCGAACCAGAAGTACGCCGACCTCGTCGCCCGCTACGGCGCCGGCAAGGTCGGCCTGCTCACCGGCGACACGTCGGTCAACGGCGACGCGCCCATCGTCGTCATGACCACCGAGGTGCTGCGCAACATGCTCTACGCCGGCTCCTCCACCCTCACGGGCCTCGCCTACGTGGTGATGGACGAGATCCACTACCTGGCCGACCGGTTCCGCGGCCCGGTGTGGGAGGAGGTGATCCTGCACCTGCCCGAGTCCGTCCGCCTCGTCGGCCTGTCCGCCACCGTCAGCAACGCCGAGGAGTTCGGCGAGTGGCTCGTCGAGGTGCGCGGCGACACCACCGTCGTCGTGGACGAGCACCGGCCCGTGCCGCTGTGGCAGCACATGCTCGCCGGCGGCCGCATGATGGACCTCTTCGCGGGCGACGGCCCCGACGGGCACAACCGCATCAACCCGCAACTGCTGCGCCACACCGACGACCTGTCCCGCTTCCACGTGCCGTGGAGCCGCGGCCGCAACAACAAGGACCAGCGCGGCCGGCCACCCCGCGGCTCCGGCTTCAAACCGCCGTCCCGCGTCGACATCGTGCAGCGCCTCGACGGCGCGGGCCTGCTGCCCGCCATCGACTTCGTCTTCAGCCGCGCCGGCTGCGACGCCGCCGTCACCCAGTGCGTCCGCGCCGGCCTGCGCCTCAACTCCGCCGACGAGGTCGAGCAGATCCGCGAGGTCATCGAGGAGAAGACCAAGGACCTCCCGCAGGGCGACCTCATGGTGCTCGGCTACTGGGAGTGGCGCGAGGCGCTGGAACGCGGCATCGCGAGCCACCACGCCGGCCTGCTGCCCGCGTTCAAGGAAACCGTCGAGGAGCTGTTCGTGCGCGGCCTGGTGAAGGTCGTGTTCGCCACCGAAACCCTCGCGCTGGGCATCAACATGCCCGCCCGCACCGTCGTGCTGGAAAAGCTCGTCAAGTACAACGGCGAAGCGCACGTCGACCTCACCCCCGGCGAGTACACCCAGCTCACCGGGCGCGCCGGGCGGCGCGGCATCGACGTCGAGGGCCACGCCGTCGTCGTGTGGCAGCCCGGCGTCGACCCCAAGGCCGTCGGCGGCCTCGCCTCCACCCGCACCTACCCGCTGCGGTCCTCGTTCCGGCCCGGCTACAACATGGCCGTCAACCTCGTCCACCAGCTCGGCGCGGCCGCCGCCCGCGACCTGCTGGAGCAGTCGTTCGCCCAGTTCCAGGCCGACCGGTCGGTGGTCGGCCTGGCCCGCCGCATCGAACGCAACCGCGAGGCGCTCCAGGGCTACGCCGAGGCCATGACGTGCCACCTCGGCGACTTCACCGAGTACGCCTCCCTGCGCCGCCGCGTCGCGGAGCGGGAGAAGGCGCTGGTCCGCCAGAACACCTCCGCCAAGCGCGCCGAGGCCGCCGCGTCGCTGGAACGGCTGCGCAAGGGCGACGTGATCGCCGTGCCGTCCGGCCGCCGGTCCGGGCTCGCCGTCGTGATCGACCCGGGCCTCGAACCGCTCGGCGAGGCCCGGCCGTTCGTCGTCACCGAGGACCGCTGGGCCGGGCGGCTGTCGTCGGCGGACTTCCCCGTCGCCGTCGAGGTGCTCGGCAAGATGCGCCTGCCCCGGCAGGTCGACACCCGGTCCCCGAAGTCCCGGCGCGACCTGGCCGCGTCGCTGCGCGCCACCGGCATCGTCGCGCCCGCCACCCGCCGGCGTCGGTCCAACGCCGACGACGACGCGGAACTGGCCACCCTGCGGCGGGCGTTGCGCGCACACCCGTGCCACGCCTGCGAGAAGCGCGAGGAGCACGCCCGCTGGGGCGAGCGCTACCACCGGCTGCTCGCCGAGACCGAGCAGGTGGAGCGCAAGGTCGCCGCCACCACCCACTCGCTGGCCCGCGAGTTCGACCGCATCCGCGGCCTGCTGCGCGAACGCGGCTACCTGCACGCCGAGGAGAGCGGCCCCGGCGAAGAGGTCACCGCCCACGGCAAGCGGCTCGCGCGGCTCTACAGCGAGTCCGACCTGCTGGCCGCCGAATGCCTGCGGCACGGCGTGTGGCGCGACCTCGACCCGGCCGAACTGGCGGCCGTCGTGTCCGCGCTGGTGTACGAGGCGCGGCGCGACGGCCCGCTGGAGACGCGGCTGCCGCCCGGCAAGGTGTCCGACGCGTTGACCGCCACCGCCCGGCTGTGGGCCGAGTTGGAGGACGACGAGCGCCGGCACCGGCTCGACCGCACCCGCCAGCCCGACCCGGGGTTCGCGTGGGCGGTGTACCGGTGGGCGCGCGGCGAGTCGCTGGAGAAGGTGCTGTCCGCCGCCGAGGAGAACGGCGCGGAGCTGGGCGCGGGCGACTTCGTCCGGTGGTGCCGCCAGGTGATCGACTTCCTGGACCAGATCCGGGACGTCGTCGGAGGGGGCGATCCGGTCGGCGCGGCCGCCCGGAAGGCGGTCGACGCGCTGCGCCGCGGGGTGGTGGCGATGGCCACCGTTTGACAAAGCTTTGCGGGGCGGGTGCGTACGGTGCGCACTCCTGTGGTTTGATCGCGCCCGCAAGCCGTGAACAGCTTGTCCAGACCGTTCCAGACCTACCGTCGGAGGCCGAGCATGACCAGTCCGTACGGACCGTCCGGAGGGAACGACCCGCAGCAGCAGTGGGGCCAGCAGCAACAGCCCTACGGCGGTGGGTACCCCGGCACGCCGTCGGGTGGTTTCCCCGCTCAGCAGCCCAACCCCTACGGGCAGCCTGACCCGTCGCAGCAGCAACAGCAGTGGGGTCAGCAGCAGCCGTACCCGCAGCAGTACCCCGGCGGATACGACCCGAACAACCCGCAGTCCAACCCGTACGGGCAGCCGCAGCAGAACCCGTACGGGCAGCCGGGGCAGTTCGGCCAGCCGGGCCAGCCGGGGCCGTACGGGCAGCAGCCGGGGCCGTACGGGCAGCCCGGCCAGTACGGCCAGCAGCCGCCGCAGAAGAAGTCGAGCGCGGTGCTGTGGGTCGTGGTGGCGCTGGTCGTGCTGGTGGTCGCCGCCGTCGGGATCACCGGTTTCGTCACGCCCGGGTTCTTCAACACCAAGGTGTTCGACCAGACGGCCGTGCAGAACGGTGTCGTCGGGGTGCTGAAGGACGACTACAAGATCTCCGACGTGGAGGGCGCGACGTGCCCCGCGGAGCAGGAGGTCAAGCCGAACACCACCTTCGAGTGCACCGTGAAGGTCGGCGGCAAGGACAAGAAGGTCAAGATCACGGTGAAGACCGAGGACGGCGAGTACGAGGTCGGCCAACCCGCCGGCTGAGCCTTCGTCCCACCGGGGCCCCCCCCCCGGCGGACGCGGGGGGGGGGGGGCATGCCCCCCCGGGCCCGGGTGGTGGGGGCGGGGGGGGGGGGCGCGCCGCCCCCGCCCCCCCCCCCC
>NZ_JBHYXZ010000080.1:18448-39063 GCF_042752395.1 Actinosynnema sp. NPDC059335
CAGGTCGTACCCCGCTCTTGCCGTCTTGCCGTCCTGGCGGCTTCGCCCCTCGCCGCCTCTGCTCGCCGCCTCTGCTCGCCGCCTCCGCAGTCCGCTCTTCGCTGCCGCTCTCCGCTGCCGCTTGGCGACCGGGTGGCCCGCGTCCGTCGTCGCCCGCGCTCCCGGCATGACCGCCGGTTGTGACCAAAACTCGTTAGCGAAGCAAGCGATCTGTCGGGCACCATGCGGAGGTGACCGACCACGACATCCGCGTCCTGGACGACTCCCAGTACCGGACCGCCCACACCCTGTTCCGCGGCACCCTGCACCACCCGCCGGCCCCGGACGACACGTGGAAGTTGGCGCAGGAGTCGTACGAGGAGGGCCGCGCGCTCGGCGCGTTCGCCGACGGCGAGATGGTCGGCACCGTCCAGTCCTTCCCCTCCCACCTGGCCGTGCCCGGCGGCGGCGTGGTGCAGCACGGCGCGGTGAGCCGCGTCGGCGTGCGCGCCGACTGGACGCGCCGCGGCGTGCTGAGCGCGCTGCAACGCGCCCAGCTGCGCAATATGCGCTCGACGGGCGACGTGGTCGCCACCCTGCGCGCCTCGGAAACCGCCATCTACGGCCGCTACGGCTACGGCGTCGCCACCAGGTACCGGTCCCTGACCATCGACCGCCGCCGTGCCGCCCCCCGCACCCGCCCCGTCGGCCGGGTGCGCCTGGTCGAGAGCGAGGTGGGGGAGCGGATCGCGCGCGAGCTGTTCGACGACCTCTCCCCGCGCCGGCCGGGCACGATCTCCCGCTGGCCCGCGTGGTGGAGCCTGAACTTCCGCCGCTCCACGGCCGAGGACAACTACCGCATGGCCGTGCGCTCGGCGTCCCCCGGCGCGCCGGACGACGGCTACGTCGTGTTCAAGGTCGTTCCCCGCGACTACGGCTCCAGCGACAGCAAGCCGACCACCCTCGCCGTCACGGACCTGTGGGCCCGCACCGCCGAAGCCTGGGCCGACCTGTGGCTCTTCGTCCTCGGCATCGACCTGGTCGAAAAGATCACCGCCCACGGCCGCCCGCTCGACGAACCCGTGCCGTGGCTGCTGGGCGACCGCCGAGCGTGCCAGGTGGCCGACGAGGACGACGAGACCTGGCTCCGCCTGCTCGACGTCCCGGCCGCCTTGGCGGCTCGCACGTACCGCCCGGCCGAGCCCGTGGTGATCGGCGTGCGGGACACGTACCTGCCGGACAACGCCGGCTCGTACCGGATCGCGCCGGACGGCGTGACGCGGGTGGACGACGCACCCGAGCTGGTGCTGGACGTGGACGTCCTGGCCTCCACGTACCTGGGCGACGTGTCGTTCACGACCCTCGCCGAGACCCGACGCCTCGACGTCGTGGACCCGGCCGCGTTGGAGCGTGCCGACGCGCTGTTCGCGGTGCCCCAGGCGCCGTGGTGCGGCACGTACTTCTGACACGCCACCACACCGGCTTGCCCACGCGGCTGTTCGCCCGCACCATCGCGTTCAGCGAGCACCCGCACCGGCGTGGCCGCGCCGGCAGCCTGCACATGCGCCCGCCTGCGGTCCACCGATCTCGCAGCCGGTCGATCCCACAGCGCCGGTGGGTTCCGCTGACAGGGCGGGCCGCGACCGATGGGGCGCGTCGTGCTGCGAGCGGTGTGCGGTCCGGTGGTTAGCGGCGTTCCAGCGCGGCCACCAGCCGGGGCAGTGAGCTGCCCAGGCCCCAACGGCGCGTCAGCTCGGCGACCCGGTCGGGGTCGACGGGTGCGGTGGGCACGGGGTCGGGGCGGTCCATGACGACCTTCGCGTCGGTCGCCACGTTGACCACGGTCGGCGCGACGGCGAGGTAGTCCTGGGCGTTGAGCAGCGCGGTGCGGGCGCGGGCGGTGAGCTTGCGGTCGCGGCCGTCGTGCACCGCGTCGAGCACGGCTTGCAGGGAGCCGAACTCGCTGATCAGCTTCGCCGCCGTCTTCTCGCCGATGCCGGCCACGCCGGGCAGGCCGTCCGACGGGTCGCCGCGGAGCACCGCCATCCCGGCGTACGCCCGGCCGGCGTCCTGCACGGGCAGCGCGTACTTGGCGGCCAGTTCCTCCGGCCCGAGCAGCTCGGCCTTCGCCCAGCCGCGGCCGAGGTAGAGGACGCGCACCGGGGTCGGCTCGTCGCGGACGACCTGGAACAGGTCGCGGTCGCCCGTGATCACCTCGACCGGGTCGGTGGTCTCGCGGGCGGCGAGGGTGCCGATGACGTCGTCGGCTTCGTAGCCGTCGGCTTCGGCGGTCGCGATGCCCACCGCGTCGAGCACGTCGAGGATGATCGGGAGCTGCGGGGTGAGGGTGTCGGGGACGTCCTCCTCGCCGTCGACGCCCTCGGCGGCGACGCGGTGGGCCTTGTACGACGGGAGCGCGGCGACGCGGAACTCCGGGCGCCAGTCGGCGTCGAGGCACGCGACCAGGCGGTTCGCCTTCCGGTCGGTGATGACCTTGGCGATCGTGTCGACGAACCCGCGCACCGCGTTGACCGGGGTGCCGTCCGGTGCGGTCATCGACTCGGGCAGCGCGTAGAACGCCCGGAAGTACAGGCTGGCGGCGTCCATCAGGACCAGCGGGTTGCTCACCCTGGACAGCTTGCCAGAGAGCACCGACAGGGCGGGTCGCTCGGCTCGGTCCTGTGGATAACTCCCGATGTGGGCGGCGGCGAGGTCAGCGGTGAGCCCGGTGGCGGAGGGGAGAGCCAGGGTGGCGGGGAGAGCGAGGGTGGCGGGGCTCCCAGGGGTGGCGGGGAGAGCGGGGGAGGCGGGAGCGGGGGTAGCGGGGAGAGCGGGGGTGGGGAGAAAGCGGGAGGGGCAGGCGCGGGGTGGGGGTGAGGGGGTGGGGAAGGGATGAGGGAGGGGAGTGGGTGGGCGGGTTGTGGGTGTGGGAGGTGGTTGGCGCGGCCTCGTTGTTCCAACCGACGTTCGAGGTTGTGGGAAACGGCGTTATTTTTCATGGCAATTCGGTGAATCGGCCAAGAACACCCATTGGGGTGACGGGGTGTGGAGTGTGAGAGAAGGGGAGGAAGGGGTGCTGGCCTGGCGAAAGAGTGCTGTGGTGGTCGGATGTGGCGTGCGGCCGGTCGGGCACCACTAGGCTTCACTTCCATGTCGACCCAAGTCGTGCCCGGCGACGTGGACGCCCTGCGCGCCCGCCTCGACCGGGCTGCCGCAGCGGCCGCCGTGGCCGGTGTGGACGCGTTGCTCATCTCGCCCGGCTCGGACCTGCGGTACCTCCTCGGCGCGGGCGGGACGTCGTTCGAGCGGTTGACGTGCTTGGTGGTGCCCGTCGGTGGGGCTCCGGTGTTGGTGGTGCCGAAGCTGGAGCACCCCGGCTACGCGCACACCCCCACCGCCGAACTGGGCGTCGAGGTGGCCACCTGGGTGGACGGCGAGGACCCGTACGCGCTGGTCAAGAAAGCCCTGAAGGGCAACCGCACGGCGGTGTCGGACATGATGCCCGCGCTGCACGCCCTCCGGCTCCGCGACGCCCTCGACGGCGACCAGGTGCTGGCCGGCCCGATCCTCCGCGAACTGCGCATGCGCAAGGACGTCGCCGAGGTGGCGTCCCTGCGCGCGGCCGGCGCGGCGATCGACCGGGTGCACGCGCGGATGGGGGAGTGGTTGCGGCCCGGGCGGACGGAGGCCGAGGTCGGCGCGGACATCGCCGCCGCGATCGTGGCCGAGGGGCACGCGTTGGCCGAGTTCGTCATCGTCGGCTCGGGGCCGAACGGGGCGTCGCCGCACCACGACGTGTCCGACCGGGTGATCGAGGCCGGTGACGTGGTGGTCGTGGACATCGGCGGCCCGCTGGCCGACGGCTACAACTCCGACTCCACCCGCACGTACGTGCTGGGCGAGCCGCGCGACGCCGACGTGTGGGAGACCTACGCCGTGCTCCAGGCCGCGCAGCGGGCGGCGGTCGAGGCGGTCCGCCCCGGCGTCACGTGCGAGGCGGTGGACGCGGCCGCGCGCGACATCATCGCCGACGCCGGGTTCGGCGAGTTCTTCGTGCACCGCACCGGCCACGGCATCGGGCTGGACGTGCACGAGGACCCCTACATCGTCGGCGGCAACGACCTGCCGATCGAGCCGGGCATGGCGTTCAGCGTCGAACCCGGCATCTACCTGCCCGGCCGGTGGGGCGCGCGGATCGAGGACATCGTGATCGCGACCGCCGACGGCGTGGAGAGCGTCAACAACCGACCGCACGAGCTGGTGGTGTTGCCCGCGTGACGAACCTCGAGCCGACAGACCGGGCGATCCTGCGGGAGCTGGCCGCCGACGGCCGGTGCAGCTTCACCGACCTCGCCGAACGGGTGGGGCTGAGCGTGTCGGCCGTGCACCAGCGGGTGCGGCGGCTGGAGCAGCGGGGCGTGGTGCGCGGTTACGCGGCGCGGCTGGACGGCGACGAGATCGGCCTGCCGCTGACCGCGTTCATCTCGCTGACGCCGATCGACCCGGCGGCCCCGGACGACTACCCGAAACGGCTGGAGCACCTGCCGCAGATCGAGGCGTGCTACTCGGTCGCCGGCGACGCCTCCTACGTGCTGCGGGTGCGGGTGGCGTCGCCGACGGCGCTGGAGGAGCTGCTGCGGCAGATCCGCGAGGTGGCGAACGTGTCCACCCGCACCACGGTCGTGCTCTCCACCCCGTACGAGGACCGGCCGCCCGCGGTCTGACCCCCGTTAGTCGACCGGGTCGGCGGGGATCGCGTCGTAGGCGGCGCGGACGCGGGCCGACGCGTCGTCGGCGAACCCCACGTCGAACCCCACGTCGTCGATGCGGGACACGCCGACCACGCCGATCGAGTTGGCCAGGAACGCGCCCCGGTAGCGGCCGACGTCGGCCAGGCGCACCACCTCCCGGCGGGACGGCAGCTCCCGTTCGAGCAGCCGCATGGTGATGCCGTGCAGCCAGTCGGCGCGCGGCCACACCACGTCGTCGCCGTCGAGGAACCCGATGTTGGCGACCGCGCTCTCCACCACCACGCCGTCGGTGGTGAGCAGGGCGTCGTCGTACCCGGCCCGCGCGGCCCGGTCGCGGTGGTGGAGCTGGCCGAACCCGCCGAGGTGCTTCACGTGCGGCAACGGGCGCGTGTAGGCGACGGACATCAGGCGTTGCGGTGTCGTCGGCGGCGGGGTGGGCGGGCGCAAGGCGACCATCACCGACGGCTGGTCGAGGCCGAACACGACCACGCGCACGGCCGCGTCGCGCACGTCGTCGCGCAGGGCGTGCGCGATCAGCCGGCGGACGCGGTCGCCGTCCAGGCCCGTGCGGTACAGCTCGCGGTGGGCCTGGTCGAGGCGGCGCAGGTGCAGGTCGAGGCCCTTCACCCGGCGGTCGCGGACCTGCATCGCGGTGAAGTGCCCGTAGTTGGCCAGCAGGCCGGTGGCGAGCCGGTCGGTGGTCGGCGGGCCGCCGTCGATCTCGATCCTCAGCACGGGACCGACCGTAGCGTGGCGGGAATCGAGGGTCGGCGGTCGTTGCCGCCGGCGCGGGCGGCGGAGAGGGTGGGCGGTGTGGAACGCGAGGTGCTGGTGGTCGGGTACGACGGTGCGGCGTTGACCGACATCGCGGGCCCGGCGGACGTGTTCGCCGGCGCGAACCGGGCATGTCGGCCCGAGAGCGGGGCGCGGCGGGCCGAGGGAGCGGCGCAGGGCGGCCGTCGGTCGGTGTCGGCCGGGGACGGGACGCGGCGGGCCGAGGGAGCGGCGCAGGGCGGCCGTCGGTCGGTGTCGGCCGGGGACGGGACGCGGCGGGCCGAGGGCGGGGTGCGGGGCGGCCACGGGCCGGCGTCGGCCGCGGGCGGGGTTCGCCGGGCCGAGGGCGGGGCGCGGGGTGGCTACCGGGTGGCGTCGGCCGAGAGCGAGAGCGAGGGTGGGGCGCGGGGCGGGTACCGGGTGCGGTTGGCGGGCCTGGGCGGCGGGTTCGAGGTGACCGGCGGGTTGCGGGTGGAGGCGGAGGACCTGCGGGAGGTGTCCGGCGGGGTGGACACGCTCCTGGTCGTCGGCGGCTTCACGTTCGCCGAGGCGGCGCGGGACGTGGAGTTGCTGGGCCACCTCCGCCGGGTCGCGGCGGGCGCGCGCCGGGTGGCCAGCGTGTGCACGGGCGCGTTCGTGCTGGCCTCGGCGGGCCTGCTGGACGGGGCGCGGGTGACCACGCACTGGGCCTACTGCGACCGGCTCGCCGCCGAGCACCCGTCGCTGCGCGTCGTGCCGGACGCGATCTACGTGCGGGACGGGCGGCTGGTCACCTCCGCCGGCGTCACGGCGGGCATCGACCTCGCCCTGGCGCTGGTGGAGGACGACCACGACGCGGCCCTGGCCCGGCTGGTGGCGCGGTGGATGGTGGTGTTCCTGCAACGCCCCGGCGGCCAGTCGCAGTTCAGCGTGCGGTCGCGGGTGCCGCCCGTGCGGGAGCCGGGGCTGCGGGCGGTGCTCGACGCGGTCGCCGACGACCCGGCGGCCGGCTGGACGGTCGACGGCATGGCCCGCCGCGCCGCGATGAGCCCCCGCCACTTCGCGCGGGTGTTCCCGCGCCGGGTCGGCGTGTCGCCCGCCCGGTACGTGGAACGGGTCCGGGTCGAGGCGGCGGCGGGCCTGCTGGAGTCGGGTGACGAGGGGCTGGACGTCGTGGCCCGGCGCTGTGGTTTCGGCTCGGCGGAGACGCTGCGCCGCGCGTTCCTGCGGGTGCTCGGCGTGACGCCGGGCGGTTACCGCGACCGGTTCCGCACCACGGGTGCGGCGTGAGCGAAGGGGGATCGGACATGGACGTCGCTTTCGTGCTCTACCCGCGGATGACCGCGCTGGATTTGGTCGGGCCGTACGAGGTGCTGGCCCACCAGCCGGAGGTGACGGCGCACTTCGTCGCCGCCTCACCCGACCCGGTGATCACGGACGCGGGGTTGGCGCTCGTGCCGACGACCACGTTCGCCGCGTTGCGCCGCGCCGACGTGCTCGTGGTGCCGGGCGGCGCGGGCTGGGCGGAGGTGCTGGCCGAGGGGGTGGTCGCCGACTGGGTGCGCGCGGTGCACCCGACCGCCACCTGGACCACGTCGGTGTGCAGCGGCTCGACGGTGCTGGCCCAGGCGGGCCTGCTGGACGGCCGTCCAGCGACGACGCACTGGGCGTTGCGGGACGAGCTGGCCGCGCTGGGCGCGGTGGTGAGCACCGACCGGGTCGTCGTGGACGGGTCCGTCGTCACCGGCGCCGGGGTGTCCGCCGGGATCGACCTGGCGCTCGCCCTCGTCGGCCTGATCTGGGGCGACGAGCGGGCCCGGTTCACCCAGCTGTTCATCGAGTACGACCCCGACCCGCCCTACGACGCCGGGTCGCCCGAGCGCGCGCCCGCCGACCTCGTCGCCTTCGCCCGCGGCGTGCTCACGGGGCGCTGACCGGGTCACCGCGACCAGCACGGCGGGCCGCCCGCCGTGCTGCCGCAGCTCCGCGACCGCCAACCCGGCCAGCGCGAGCACCGAGCCGTCCCCGAACCGCACGCCGGCGACCTCCAGCTCGCCGCCGACCACCACCACGAACGCGTCGCGCCACTCGTCGGGGTCGTAGGGCAGGGATCCCGTCACGACGACCACGCGGACGTCGAAGCTCACAGCGACGGGGGGAGGCCGAAGAGCGGGAACCGGTCCGAGGGGAACGTGATCACCTCGGCGATCCCGTCGCCCTCGACGCGCAGCACGTCCAGCGACACCGGCTCGAAGCGGTCCGCGCCGGGCTTGCGGACGTAGTTGGCGAGGGCCGGCTGCCGGTTCGCCCGGGTCTCCAGCACCTTCCACTCGCCGAACGCGTCCGGGCCCACCATCACCGGCGTCCACAGCTCGACCAGGACGTCGCGGCCGACGTGCCACTCCGGCTGCGGCGGCATGGTCCAGGTGACGTCCTCGCGCAGCGCCGCGGCCATCAGCTCCATGTCGCCTCGCTCGGTGGCCTCCACGATCCTGCGGACCACGGCCTTCTCGCGCGGGTTCGGCTCGCCCGACCAGTCGGCCCGCCGCGGCGGCAGGTGCTTGCGCAGGGTGACGCGGGCGCGTTGCAGGGCGCTGTTCACCGCGGGCACGGTGTCCTCCAGCAACGCCGCCGTGTCGCTCGCGGGCCAGCCGAGCACGTCCCGCAGGACGAGCACCGCCCGCTGCTTGGCCGGCAGGTGCTGCACCGCGGCCAGGAACGCCAGCTCGATCGTCTCCCGCGCCACCACCTCGGCGTGCGGTTCGGCGTCGAGGAGGGCGTCGGGGAACGGCTGCAGCCACGGCACGTCGGCCGCGGGCATCTCCTCGGTCGTGGTGTGCGGGGGCCTGCGGTCGATCGCGTCCAGGCACGCGTTGGTGGCGATCCGGTACAGCCAGGCGCGGAACGACGAGCGCCCCTCGAACGTGTCGCGGGCCCGCCACGCCTTGAGGAACGTCTCCTGCACCAGGTCCTCGGCCTCGTCGAACGAGCCGAGCAGCCGGTAGCAGTGCACCCGCAGCTCGTGCCGGTACCGCTCGGTCTCCCGGGAGAAATCGACCGCCATCCGCGCATCCTCGCTCATGCTCACCCTCCGGGCTTGTACGGTGACGTGCCGGACGCACGTCGCGCACCATGTGACGTGCCGGGCCCGGGGAACTCATCGGTCGCGGCGGATCGGGGGTGCGCGTGGTCGGGGGCACGGGGTTCCGCGCGGTGTTCGCGGTGCCGGAGTTCCGGGTGCTGTGGTCGGCCGCGGTGCTGTCCACGGTCGGCGACCAGCTGGCCCGGGTGGCGTTGTCGGTGCTGGTGTTCCAGCGCACCGGGTCGGCGGCGTGGACGGCGTTGACCTACGCGTTGACGATGCTGCCCGCGCTCGTGTCCGGGGTGCTGCTGTCGGGTCTGGCCGACCGGTACCCGCGGCGGACCGTGATGGTGGTCGCGGACGCGGTGCGGGCCGTGCTGCTGGCCGTGATGGCGGTGCCGGGCGTGCCGTTGCCGCTGGTGGCGGCGTTGCTGGTGGTCGCGCAGCTGGCCGAGGCGCCGTTCGCCGCCGCCCAGGGCGCGCTGCTGCCGACCGTGCTGGGCGAGCAGTACGAGGCCGGGCAGTCGGTGCACCTGATCACGCACCAGGCGGGGCTGCTGCTGGGGTTCGTCGGCGGCGGTCTGGTGGTGGCGTGGCTGGGCACGTCCGGCGCGCTGCTGGCGGACGCGGTGACGTTCGCGGTGTCGGCGGTCCTGCTGCGCCTGGGGTTGCGGGCGCGGCCCGCGCCGGCCGCGGTGGCCGCCGCGCACGTCCGGATCCGGGCGGGCGCGGCGCTGGTGTGGCGGGACCGGCGGCTGCGGCTGCTGGTCGTCCTCGGGTGCCTGGCGCTGTTCACGGTGGTGCCGGAGGGGCTGGCCGCGCCGTTCTCGGCGGAGGTCGGGGCGGGCGCGGCGGGCGTCGGCCTGCTGCTGGCCGCCGACCCGGCCGGGATGGTGCTGGGCACCGTGCTGCTGCGGTTCCTGCCCGCGTCGACCCGCGTGCGGCTGCTGGGGCTGCTGGCCGCCGCGACCGCCCTGCCGCTGGTCGGGTACCTGCTCGCGCCGAACCTGGTGGGCGCGGTGGCGCTGCTGGCGGTGAGCGGCGTGTTCAGCGCCTACCAGGTGACGGCGGGCGCGACGTTCGTGCGGCTGGTGCCGGACGGGCAGCGCGGCCAGGCGCTGGGCTTCGCCCGCAGCAGCCTGGTCGCCGCGCAGGGCGTCGGCGTGGCCGCGGGCGGCCTGCTGGCGTCGGCGACGGGCTCGCCGACCACCGCCATCGCCGTGGCGGGCGTCGCGGGGGCGGTCCTGGCCGTCACCGCCACCGCCGCGTGGTCCCGCGTCGCCCCGGCCGCCGCGGCCTGAGCCGCCCGATCGGCCGACGCCGGGCCGCCGGGGACACCGGCATCCTGGACGTCGCCGGCGCCGACTGGGGGACGCCGACGGGCCGGTCGCCGGAGGAGGTCTGCCGCCGGGTGCTGTGGCGTGACCGGTCGTTCGTGCTGCTGTGGGCCGGGCAGACGGTGTCGCTCGTCGGGTCGCAGGTCACGGTCGTGGCGGTGCCGCTGGTGGCGGCGTTGGCGCTGGGCGCGGGGCCGTGGGAGGTCGGGGTCGTGGCGGCCTGCGGCCGGGCGCCCTACCTGCTGTTCGGGCTGCCCGCGGGGGTGTGGGTGGACCGGTCGCGGCGGCGCGTGGTCGCCGGGGTGTGCGCGGTCGGGCAGGCGGTCGCCCTGGCGGTCGTGCCCGCCGCCGCGGCGGCCGGGGTGTTGACCGTGTGGCTGTTGGCCGCGGCCGCGGCGGTGGCCGGGACGTTCGCCGTGTTCGGGGACATCGCCGGGTTGGCGCTGGTGCCGATGGTGGTGCCGCGCGCGTCGCTGACCCGCGCCCAGGGCGCGGTGGAGGCCGGGCAGGCCACGGCGCAGGTCGCCGGGCCCGCGCTCGGCGGGTGGCTGGTCGAGGCGGTCACGGCTGCGGGCGCGGTGCTGGTCGACGCGGTGAGCTTCCTCGTCGCGGCGGTCGCGCTGGCGTGGGTGCGGGTGGTGGAACGGCCGCGGCCGGGCGGCACGGTGCGGGCCGGGGTGCGGGCGGTGTTCGGCCACCAGGGGTTGCGGCGGGTCACGCTGTGCACGGCCACGCACGTGTTCTGGTTCAACGCCTTCACCGTCGTGCTGCTGCTGCACCTGGTGTCGGCGTTGGGGTTCTCCGCGGCACGCGTCGGCGTGACGCTGTCCGTCGGGGCGGTCGGCGGGCTCGTCGGCGCGCTGGTCGCGGCCCGGCTGGGCGAGCGGTGGGGCCGCCGCCGCACGATGGTCGCCGCGGTCCTGGCCACCGGGGCGGGGCAGGCGCTGGTCGCGGTGGACGCCCTGCTGGTCGGCGCGGTGGCGCTGATGTGGTTCGCGTTGCAGGTCTACCACGTGCACCAGGTGCCGGTGCGGTACGAGGCCGCGCCCGCCGCCCTGCACGGGCGGGTCAACGCGACCATCCGCACCGCCGTGTGGGGCACCGCCCCGCTCGGCGCGCTGGCCGGGGGGCTGCTCGGCGACGCGGTCGGGCCGCGCGCCACGCTCGTCGTCAGCGGGCTGGGCGCGGCGACCGCGTGCCTGTGGCTGGTCCGGGCCCGGGTCGGGTGACCACCACCCGCCCGGGGCCCGCCGGCACCGCTTCACCAGATCTTGTCGCGCATGGCGGCGCACCTCCCTCCACGTAGCCGACCGGACGACCCGGATCACCGGGTCCCGTCGCGCACAACCACACCTGCGCTCGGTCCCGGCACTGCTGTGACCGGCGGTTTCACCAGATCTTGTCGCGCACCGCGCTCACCTCCAGTGGGTCTCGTCACCCCGGTAGCGGCTGACATCGACGCAGGTCACCATTACTGTGACCCTCCGTCCGGACGCGATGACAGTCCGGACAAGACAGCCGTGAGGAACCATGGGCAGAGCGGGTTCGACGTCGTCGGGCGATCGACGCTGGTCACTATGGTCCCTGCCGCGCCCGGCCCTGGTGCACGTGCTGTCGGTGGACCTGCTCGCCGTCGTCGCGCTCGCCGCCGCGACCGCGTGGCCCGTGCCCGCCGGCTCGTGGACCCGGTTCGCGGTGCTGGCCGGCTGCGCCGCGCTGCACCTGCACTGCTCCCGCTGGATCGAGCGGATCCGCCGCGACCACAGCCACCTGCCGCACGTGGACCTGTGCAGCATCTGGATCCTGGCCGGCGCGCTGGTGCTGCCGCCGGCGCTCGCCGTCGCGCTGGTCGTGCTGATGTACGCGCACCGCTGGTGGGTCGTCGGCCGCTGGGACGCCTCGCGCCCACCGCACCGCAACGTGTTCACCACGTCGATGATGGTGCTGGCCACGCTCGCCGCGAGCGCCGTGGCGGGCGTCACCGGCCTGCGCGACCACCTGCACGCCGGAACGCCCGGCGGCGCGCTCGACCTCGTCGGCCTGGTCGGCGCGGGCGCCGCGCAGTGGCTCGTCAACACCGCCCTGGTGGCCGCGGTGATCCTGCTGACGGTCCGGCCCCGGTCGGTGCGCGACGCCGTCGGCAGCGCCGCGGACAACCTGCTCGAAGCGGGCCAGCTCGCCCTGGGCGGGTTCGTCGCGCTGGCCGTGGCGTGGTCGCCGCCGTTCGCGCTGCCGATGGTGGTCGCGGCCGTCGCCCTGCACCGCACCGTGCTCATCCACCAGCTGGAGCTGGCCGCCCGCACCGACGCCAAGACCGGCCTGCTCAACGCCGAGGCGTGGCACCTGCAGGCCACGCTGGAGCTGCGCCGCACCCGTCAGCAGCCGCCCGGCGCGCGGGTCGGCCTGTTCATGGTCGACGTCGACCACTTCAAGGACATCAACGACACGCACGGCCACCAGACCGGCGACGTGGTGCTGCGGCGCATCGCGGCGGCGCTGGCGGGCGCGGTCCGGCGCGGCGACGCGGTCGGCCGGTTCGGCGGCGAGGAGTTCGCCGTGCTGCTGCCCGGCGTCGAGCACGACGAGGCGGTCGCGATCGCCGAGCGGATGCGCGCCGAGGTGCACCGGGTCTCGGCGGACGACGGCCACGGCGGCACGGTCGGCGGGCTCACCGTCAGCATCGGCATCGCGGTGTGGCCGGAGGTCGCCGAGGACACCCTGGAGGGGCTGCTCGCGGCCGCGGACTCGGCGCTGTACGAGGCCAAGCGGCTCGGCCGCGACCAGGTGCAGGCCGCGGGCGGGCGGCGACGCGCCCGGTGGACGCCCGCGGCCCGCGTCGAGCGGCCCGGGGTGTAACGAGCGCGACTGGCGCGGCGGATCTGCTACAGGTCGGGGCCGCGGTGGCGTAGTTTCTGCCCGCCACCTCCGACACGGTGGACACTCCTCGCTTGCAAGGGTCGTGAGCCAGTGGACCTCGGTGCCCCGCACGGAATCCGCTTCCGCTTCGAAGCGGGGCTGCTGCGCGCCGTCCTGCTCGACGTGCACCGCAAACCGCCCGTGGCCGCCGCCGAGGAGCTGACCGCCGAGGCCGGCGCCCGCGACCTGCTGGTGGACGAGACCCGCGACGGGCACGTGCGCGCCGTGCTGCGGCAGCGCTTCGACCTGCCCCTGCCCGCCCGCTGGCGGCTCGCGGTGGACGCGCCCGCCACCCCGACCGGCGACGGCGTGACGTTCACCCTGCCCGGCTCGGTGACGCTGCGGGTGTCCGGCTCGTCACCGTGCGCGCTGGAGGACGGCGGCGTGTCCGTGCGGCTGCCCGCGGGCCGCTCGGAGCTGGACCTCACGGTGACCAGCGAGCCGGTGTTCGACGTCGGCGACACCGTCGTGGTGTGCCGCCCGGACCAGGCGCGCGAGGCCGCGGTGGTCGTGTCGTGCCTGCCCGCCGACCGCTTCACGCCCGTCGTCGCGCTCGCGCCGGGCGACGCGTCGGCGCACCGGCGGGACCGGCTGCTCGGCGAACTGCTCGTCGCCACGGGCGTGCGCCGGGCGGTGTTCCTCGCCGAACCCGACGCCGCCGAGGCGTTCGCGGGGGTGCCCGAGCACGTGCACCTGCCGTGCGACGACCCGGTCGGCCTGACCGACAAGGCGTGGGAGCTGCTGCGCGGCGACGGCGGACCCGAGCGCACGCTCGACGTCGCCCCGGACGCCGACTTCGTCACCGCCCTGTTCACCGCCCTGCGCACCGGCGCGGCCCTGCGCGTGCACGACGACGCGCCGTCCGTGCCGTTCGAGGGGAACAACCCCGACGACGGCGACGAGGCCGTGCTGGTCGAGCGCACCGGCACCGCGGACGACCTGACCGCCGCCGGCTACGCCCACCACCGCGGCGCGCGGCTCGTCGTCACGCCCGCGCCGGACCTCACCGCGGTGCGCGCCGTCGTGGCCGAGGAGCAGGAACGGGTCACCGCCGCGGCGGGCGCGATCGGCGACGCGGTCAAGGGCATCGGGTTCGTCGAGGCGCTGTGGCGGTACCTGTCCACCGGCGGGCACGACCCGTACGCGGCGGTCGAGGCGGTGGTCACCGCGCAGGTGCCCGCCGAGGCGGTCGCGGAGGTGGGGGAGCGGGCGCTGACCGCGTTCACCACCGGCCTGCCGTACTCGTTCGTGCGCACCGCCGACGTGACGTGGGCGCGCAAGCCGATCGGGCACGTGGTGGCCGACCCGGCGCTGGTCGTGCTCACCGAGCTGCACCGCGCCGGCGCGGCGCGCGAGCCCGCCGCGTTCAGCCTGGTGTTCGACTCCGGCGCGTTCCGGGACCAGCCCGACACCGCCGCGCCGCCGGGCCACCACACGCACCCGGTCGTGCTGTCCGACCGGGACGCCTCCCCGGAGGTCCTGCGGGACCTGGTCGCGGACCTGCCGGTCGAGCTGGTGTTCTTCAACTGCCACGACGCCGACGACGCGATCGTGCTCGGCGGCCGGGCGCTGCCCGACACCGACCCGCCGGTGGCGCTGCGGCACCGGCCGATCGTGTTCAACAACTCGTGCCGCTCCTGGACCGACCTGGGCCGGGAGTTCGTCCGCGCCGGCGCCCGCGGCTACATCGGCACCCTGTGGACCATCCCGCCGAACCTCGCCGCCGGGTTCGCCCGCACCGTCGTGCGCCGGCTCACCGCGGACGAGACGCCCGCCGCGCGGGCCATCGTCAACACCGGCACCCCCGGCGGCGTCGAGCGGTCCTACCTGTACGTCGGCACGGTCAACGGCCGGCTGGACGAGTGGCGCGACCGGTCCACCACGGACGCCGAGGCGGCGCTGACCGCGTGCGAGGTGCTGGCCGCCGCCGCGCGCGGCTGCGACGCCGCGCTGGCCCCGGTGCTGCACCGGGAGATCTCCGCGCTGCGCCGCGTCGCCGAGGCGGGCGGGCTGACCGACACCCCGTCCTACGCCGACGTGCTGCTGGCCGAGCTGGCCCTGGAGCCCGACGACGCCCGCGCCGCCGCGCTGGTCGAGCGGGTCGACGCGCTGCTGGGCGGGCTCGACCTGCCCGAGGACGAGCTGGAAGCCCTGTGGGCGACCAGGTTCGAGCTGACCGGCGCCCGGTGCGAGCGGCGTGGGGAATACGGGGCCGCGCTCGCGGACTTCGAACGGTGTGTGGGCCTGGGCGACGCGTGCCGCGACCGGGCGGGCGTCCTGCTGCGGATGGCGAGGCTGCTGATGGGTGAGGGCAGGACCGAGGAGGCCGGGCAGGCGGCGCGGCTGGCGTACGAGGAGCAGCTCGCGCGGTCGGACAGACCCGGGCTGCTGGAGTCGGTGACCGTGCTCCACCAGCTCGGCGACGCCGACCCCGACACCGCGCTCGAGTACGCCGTGCTGGGCGGCGACCTGGCCGAGGAGCTGGGCGACCCGGCCGCGCGGGCCGCGTTCGCGCTCGCCGAGTGCGACCACCGCCGCGACACCGGCGACCTGACCGGGGCCATCGAGGCCGGGTCGCGCGCGGTGGAGCTGTTCCGCGACCTCGGCGACGACCGGCAGGAGCTGGCCGCGCTGCGCCGGCTCGGCGCGTGCCACCGCGACCGGGGCGACCTGGAGACCGCGCAGCACTACGCCGCCGTGGGCCTGGCCCGCGCCGAGCTGGTCGGCGCGGCGGCCGAGGTGGCGTCGTTCCACGACGACCTCGGCGGCGTGCTGACCGCGCGCGGCGAGCACGGCAGGGCGCTGGAGCACTACCGGCACGCGGTGGAGAAGCTGGTCGCCACCGGCGCGTGGGAGCGCGGCGCGGAACTGCTGCCGCACCTGGCCGTCGGCGCGGTCCGGGCCCGCGACCCCGAGGCGCTGTGGACCGCGGCCCTGTCCGGCGGCCTGATCTGCGAGGTCGCGCCGCGCGAGGTGTGGGCGTCGGTGCTGCCGCTGGTCGTGGACTCGATGAAGCGGGCGATCGAGACCGGGCCGCTGCCGCTGACCGAACGCGGCATGACCGACTTCGCCAGCGCGGTCACCGCGGGCCGGCGCGAGGACATGCCGTTCCAGGTCGGCCTGCTCGCCGACGTGGTGGTCGTGCTGCTGGCGTGGCTGATGGACCGCGTCGACGCGGGCATCCGCGCGTTCGCCCGCGAGCTGGACCGCACCAGCGGCGGCGTGCTCGACCTGGTCAACTACGTGTCCGTGCCGTACGCCGACCGCGTCCGCGACCCCGGCCGGTCCCGGCCTACCAGTGGCGGCCCGCGCTGAGGTCGTCCACCTCCGGCCGCGACAGGTGCGGCACGCGGTAGCGCACGACGTCGTCGTCACCGTCCGGCAGGGCGCTCCACAGGCTGAAGCGCACCAGCTCCCAGTGCCGCGGGTCGATCGCCAGCGCGGTGCAGTACAGCGCCGGGTCGTCGGCGAGCGGCCGGAGCGCGTCCAGCGCCCGGTCGACCGCCTCGGCCGGGTCGGCGTCGGCGGGCAGGCGCCACGTGCGCTTCGTGGCCGCGGTCGCCGTCTCCGCGCCGCCCCGCTCGAACGCCAGCCCCGCCCAGTGCTGCACGGCCGGCCGGCCGAAGTCCGCGCTCAGGCCCCGGAACCCCGGTCCCCACAGGAAGCTGTTCATGCCCTCGGCCGTGCGCCACAGGTAGAACGGCGAGTACTGGTTCACCGGCGAGCCGTCCACCCCGCGCTCCCGCACGCAGTACGCCTTCAGCCCCAGGCCCGCGAACGCGTCCAGCGCCGAGCCGCGCGTGGCGACGCGGGTCCGGATGACGTCCATGTCGTAGTCGGCGGGCAACGTGATCTCGTACTGCATCGCGTGCATGGTCAGATCCCCCGGTAGGCGGCGGCGGTGAGCGGGTAGCGCTCGCGGTAGGCCGCGAGGTGGCCCCACGGCGTGGTGACGGACTCGGCCCGCAGCAGGCCGTGCACGAGCGCGCGGGCGAACACCGCGCGGGCCGCGGCCAGCACCTGCCCCGGGTCGGCGTCGCGGGTGCCGGTCGAGGCGGCGAACGCGGTGTCGCCGTCGGTCAGGCCGTGCGCCGGGCGCACCGCCGCCGCCAACCCGTCCTGGGCGGCGTTGGCCAGCGCGAACAGGTGCGGCAGGCGGGCGTTCGTGGCGACCACGCCGATGACGGTGTTGAACGGCTGCGCGTGACCGGTCGCGGCGCGGGCCGCGTCGAGGTCGTCGCCCCCGTAGGCGGGGAACTCGCCGGGCAGGCCGAGGCGCGCGGCGAACGGCAGACCGGTGTCAAGGTCGACCGACGGGCCGACCGCGTTGAGCGCGGCGACCGCGCCGACGACCACGCCGCCGGGCAGCGCGGCGCTCGCCGTGCCCAGGCCGCCCTTCAGGGTCGCGTTGAGCGCGCCCGTGCCCGCGCCGACGTTGCCCTGCGCGCACTCCACCCCCGCGGCCCGCACCGCCGCCGCGCCCTCCGCGGCCCCGGGCCGCGCGTGGAAGTCGCCACCCCGGCCGAGGTCGAACAACGCGGCGGCGGGCACGAACGACCCCAGCTCCCGCGCCGCGCCGTCGGCCGCCGACAGGCCGTACGCGCTGCCGCCCGTCAACACCACGCCGCGCACCTCCCGGCCGCCGTGGCGGGCGTCGAGCGCGGCCGTGTCCCGGGTCGCCGGCGCGCCGCCGCGCACGTCCACAGTGGACCAGGTGCCGGGCGGGAACAGCACGGCCGTGGTGCCGGTCAGCGCGCCGCCACCGATCAGCGTGGCGTGCCCGACCAGCACACCGGGCACATCGGTGATCGAGTTCCGCACACCGCCGATGCTACGTCCCCCGGCCCGCCGGCCGGCTAGCGCAGACGCGCGCCCAGCTCCCGCACCACCGACGCGAGCAGGTCCACGTCCTCCTCGGTGGTCCGCCAGTTCACGATCGCCGGCCGCAACGCCACCCGGCCCCGGTACACGGTGGTGCCCGCGTACACCCGGCCGTCCTCGATCAGCGCCTCGCCCAGCCGGCGGTTGAGGTCGTCCAGCTCCTCCTCCGGCACGCCCGGCGGCCGGTAGCGGAAGCACACCACGAACAGCGTGACCGGCGCGAGCAGCTCCAGGTCGGGCGCCTCGGCGATCCGGCGGCCCAGGCGCAGCGCCAGGTCCTGGTGCCGCTCCACCATCGCCCGGTGCCCGTCCCGGCCGTAGGCGCGCAACGTCGCCCAGATCGGGAACGCCCGCGCCCGCCGCGACGACTCCGGGCCCAGGCTGTTGTAGTTGACGAACTCCTCGTCCGGCTCGGGCAGGTACGCGCTGTTCCAGCTGCCGAACGCCCGGCCGAGCAGCGAGCGGTCCCGGACGAACGCGACACCGCTCTCGTACGGCACGTTGAGCCACTTGTGGCAGTCCGCGGCGACCGAGTCGGCCCGCTCCACGCCGCGCACGAACCCCGCGGTGCGCGGCGACAGGGCGGCGAACAACCCGAACGCGCCGTCCACGTGCAGCCACGCGCCGTGCCGCTCCGCCAGGTCCGCCATCTCGTCCAGCGGGTCGTAGTCGCCGCCGTTGACCTCGCCCGCGTTCCCGATCAGCACCGCCGGCCCCGACGACGCCAGCTCGCGGTCCAGGGCGTCCACGTCGAGCCGGCCCGCGTCGTCACGCGCAGGCACCCGCACCGAGTCGCGGCCCAACCCGAGCAGCTGCAACGCCTTGCGGCTGCTCGGGTGCACGTACCCGCTGGAGAACACCGGCAGCCGCGGCAACCCGACCAGGCCGTCCGCCGTCACGTCCACCCCGTGCTGCCGCGCCCACCAGTACCGCGCGCACGCCAACCCGGTCAGGTTCGCGAACGTCGCGCTCGGCGTGAGCACCCCGCCGTGCGACGCGGGCAGCCCGAACAGCTCCTTCAACCACCGCAGCACCACCGTCTCCGCCCGCGCGGCCAGCGGCGAGGCCACGCACAACCCGCCCGCCTGGTCCAGCAGCGACGTCACCCAGTCCGCCGCCTGCGCGGCCGGCGTCGCGCCACCGACCACGAAGTGGAAGAACCGCGGCCCGGACGAGTGCGTGGCGGCCCGCGTGCCGATGCGCAGCAGGTCCGCGACCGCGGCGATCGTGCCGTCACCGGACTCCGGCAGCGGACCGTCGAGGTCGTCCAGCAGGCGGGCGTGCGCGGGGTCGCGCACCGGCAGGTGGGGCAGCGCGTCGAGGTACGGCCCGGCGGCCCGCGCGACCATCCCCAACGCCTCGACGGCGTCGTCTCGAGCGTTCAGCGGATCACCCATCGTGAGAGGGTATGCCGTGATGGCGCGACGTGGCAGGTTCCGGGGCCGGGCGGTCGGCGGCGGGGTGACCGCGTTCCTCGGCATCCGGTACGCCGAACCGCCGTTCGGCGCGCGTCGCTTCGCCGCGCCCGTGCCCGTGGACGACGCGGGGGACCGGTCGGGGTTCGGTCCCGTCGCGCCGCAGTCCGCGCGGCTGCCCGGCGCGCCGGTGTGGCGGCCGGGGGACGAGGACGTGCTGACCCTCAACGTGTGGGCGCCGTCCACGTCGGACGGTCCCCGGCCCGTGCTGTTCCACGTGCACGGCGGCGCTTACACGTTCGGGTCGTCGGCCCAGCCGGACTACGACGGCGCGGCGTTGGCGCGGGCCGGGCTCGTCGTGGTCACGTGCAACTACCGGCTCGGGTTCGAGGGCTTCGGGCACGTGCCCGGCCGGCCCGACAACCGCGGGCTGCTCGACCAGCGGGCCGCGCTGAGGTGGGTGCGCGACACCGTCGCGGTGTTCGGCGGCGACCCGGACAACATCACCGTCGCCGGCCAGTCGGCGGGCGCGGCGTCGGCGTTGTTCCTCGCCGCCCGGGAGCCGGTGCGCCGCGTCATCGCGCACAGCGTGCCCAACCGCTGCTACACCACGGGTTTCGCCCGCCGGGTCGCCCGGTGGATCGACCCCACCACCCCGGAGTCGGCGGTGGCCTCGGCGGACGCGCTGGCCGCCGCGCAGCGCACCGGGCCGCTGTCGTACGACCCGGTGCTGTTCGGACCCGTCGCCGACGCCCTGCCCGCGCTGCCGCCCGACGTGGACGCCTTGCTGTGCCACACCGACGTCGAGTACGCCCTCTTCCGGGAGGTGGGCACGTTCCGGCCGCCGGCCGACCTGCGCGCGTTCGGCCGCGACTGGGGCATCCCCGACCACGTCGTGACGGCCTACGAGCACTTCGAGGACGCGCCCGTGCGGCTGGCCGGCGACTTCGTGTTCGCCGAACCCACCGCGCGGATCGCCGAGGCGCACGGCCGGGCGTTCCTCGCCCGGTTCACCCGGCCGCCCGCCTGGCACACCGTCGACGTGCCGTTCTGCTTCGGCACCCTCGACACCGCCCACTTCCTGATCGGCGGGCCGCCCGGCCCGGCCGACCGCGCGCTGTCCCGGCGCGTGCTCCGGTCCTGGGTCGACTTCTGCGCCACCGGCGACCCCGGCTGGACCGGCGTGCGGCACTGGGGCGACGAGACGCCCGCCCGGCGCGCGCCCTGGCGCGGCGTGGACCTCTCCGCGCCCGTCGACCACCCGGTCGACCGCCCCTGACCGAGGCGTCGCGGACCGCGAGCGTCGAACGGCGCGACGCGGGCCCGGACGACACCGGGCGCGACACCGTCGCCGCCCGGCCCGGCCGCGAGGTGCGGGACGACGAGGCGGCGACGAGCAGGGGGGGGGGGGGCCCCCCCCCCCCCCCCCCCGCCCGGGGGGGGCGGGGGGGGGGGGCCCCCCCCCCCCCGGGGGGGGGGGGCCGGGTGGTTTGGCGCCCCC
>NZ_JBHYXZ010000081.1:0-37631 GCF_042752395.1 Actinosynnema sp. NPDC059335
GGGGGGCCCCCCCCCCCCCCCCCCCCCGGGGGGGGGGGGCGGGGCGCCCGCCCCGCGGCCCGGGGGGGGGCGGGGGGGGTGTGTGGTGTGGGGGGGGCGGGGGCCGGGGGGCGGGCCCCATCCCCTTGTTCCCTGTGATCTCATATGAGCGTGCCTGCGAAAAACCCTGGTCGCGGACGTCGCGGCGCCCCCGGACCGGGGCAGGCGGTCAGCCTGGCCCGGCAACTGCACCGCAGCGCGCTGGAGGCGGCCACGGCGGACCGGCACCCGTCCGCCATCCGGCAGATGCGCGAGGGCCTCGCGCTGCTGGAGACCCCGGGCATCGACCCGCAGGAACGGCTGGAGGTCCGCACCCGGCTGCGCAACACGCTGGCGTTCTGCCTCGCCGAGACCGGCAAGGTCGACGACGGCCTGACCCAGCTCGCGGGCGTCGACTCCGAGCTGGCCGGGCTGCGCGACGAGGCGTTGCGGGCGCACCTGTCCACGCTGGTGAACCTCAACCGGGCCGCCCTGCTGTGCCGGGTGGGCCGCATCGACGAGGGCATCGCCCAGCTCGACCGGGAGATCGAGCGCAGCGAGCGGCGGCTCGCCGCGCACGCCGACCCCGAGTCCGTCGACCTGCTCGCGCTCGCGCTGTCCAACCGCGGCAACGCGCACGGCGAGGTGCACCGGCACGACAAGGCCGTCCGCGACCTCAACCGCGCGGTCGAGCTGGCCGACGCGCACGACCTGCCGCTGCGCGCCGCGATCGCCAAGCACGCGCTGGGCAACGCGGTGCAGCGCGCGGGCGACATCCCGTCCGCGCTGCGGCACTACCACGAGGCCAACCGGGCGTTCCAGGAGCTGGAGCCGGGCCTGCTGCTGCGGCTGCGCATCGACCAGGCCGAGGCGATGATCAGCGTCGGCCTGGCCGACGAGGCGGGCCGGCTGCTGGACGAGGTGCTGCCGGACCTGCGTCGCCAGCGCATCGGGCAGGACGTGGCCGAGGCGGAGCTGTTCCGCGCCGCGGCGGCGTTGCAGGACGGCGACCTGGTGCTGGCCCGGCGGACCGCGGTCTCGGCGCAGCGCAAGCTCGTGCGGCGCGGCAGCCCGGCGTGGGCGGCGGTCGCGGGGCTGATCGCGCTGCGGGTGGACGTGGCCCGCGTGCGCGGGTCGCGGCGGACGGGCGGGGCGGTGGTGCGCCGGGCGCTGGAGCTGTCCGCCGAGCTGTCCGCGCTCAAGCTCGCCGACCAGTCCGTGTTCGCGCGGGTGCTGGCGGCCCGGCTGGAGATCCGGCGCGGCGACCCGGACCGCGGCGCGGAGCTGCTGCGCGGCGTGCCGAAGTCGCGCCGCCGGATCGCGCCGATCGACCACCGGATGCTGCTGCGGCTGTGCCGCGCGGAGCTGGCGCTGGCCCGCGGCAACGAGCGGGTGGCGTTGGCGCAGGCCAAGGCGGGCCTCGCGGAGCTGGGCCGGATGCGGGACCGGCTGGGCGGGCTGGAACTGGTGTCGGGCACCGCCGTGCACGGCCGTGAGCTGGGCGAACTCGCCGTGCGGCTGGTGCTGCGCGGCCGCGACTCGACGGCCAACGCCAAGCGCCTGTTCACCTGGCTGGAGCGCACCAGGGCCCAGCTCTACCGGTACGACCCGGCCGAGTCCACTGTGGACACGGAGCTGGGCGAGCGGATCGCCGACGTGCGCCGGCTCAGCCGCGCCCTGCTGCGCGCCCGCCTGGACGGGCTGCCGACCGCCGAGCTGGAGGAGCGGCTGCGGGCGAGCCAGCGTGCCGCCACCCGGATGGGCTGGAGCGCGAGCCCCTGGGGCACGCCGCGCCCCGTCGTCCGGCCGGAGGAGGTGCTGGCCCGGCTGGACGGGCGGGCGATGGTGAGCTTCGCGGTGTCCGGTGACGAGGTGGTGGCCGTGGTCCTGGCCGGCGACCGGGTGCGCATGGTGCGCCTCGGGTCGGCCGCCGCCGTCACCGAGGGCGCGCGCCGCCTGCACGCCGACCTGAACGCGATCGCCCCCGACCACCTGCCGGCGGGGCTCGCGCAGGTGATCTCCGCGTCGGCGCGCCGCGAGGCGGAGAAGCTGGACCGGCAGCTCCTGCGCCCGCTCGCGCCGATGATCGGCGACCGGGAGCTGGTCGTGGTGCCGACCGGCGCGCTGTACGTGGTGCCGTGGGGCGTGCTGCCGACGTGCGTGCAGCGGCCGACGACCGCCGTGCCGTCGGCGACCGCGTGGGTGTCGGCGACCCGCGAGGCGCGGGAGCCCGCCGAGGGCGTGCTGCTGGTGCGGGGACCGGGGTTGCAGGCCGCGCAGGCCGAGATCGACCGGCTCGCCGGCTACCACGCCGACGCGAAGCTGCTCAACGTCGCCGAGGCCAGGGTCGGCGCGGTGCTGGAGGCGTTGGACGGCGTCGAGCTGGCGCACATCGCCGCGCACGGCGAGCACGAGCCGGAGAACGCGCTGTTCTCCCGGCTGGAGCTGGTGGACGGCGCGCTGTTCGCGCACGAGGTCGGCCGGGTGCGCCGGCCGCCGCGGCAGGTCGTGCTGGCCGCGTGCGAGCTGGCGCTGAACCGGGTGCGGCCCGGCGACGAGCCGCTGGGGTTCGCCGGCGCGCTGCTGGCCGCCGGCGCGCGGACGGTGATCGCCGCGTCCAGCCGGGTCGGCGACGAGCCCGCGGCGGCGGCCATGGCCGACTTCCACCGCATCCTGGCGGCCGGCGCGTCACCGGCGGTGGCGCTGGCCGAGGCGGTCGCGGTCGACCCGATGCGTCGCCCGTTCGTGTGCCTGGGTTCGGGGTGACCCCGCCTACCAGCCGTTCGACCGGTTGACCGGGATCGCGCGGACCCACTACCCAGGGTGGAGGAGTTCCTTCGGCGATCAACCCCAGGGGGTCCGGTGCGCTGGTTCTCGCTCACGGTGCTGTTGCTGGCCACGATGACGACCCCGGCGACCGCCGCGCCGGCCGCCGGGCGGTCCCACGAACCGGGCAACGGCCCGGAGCGCAACCAGGTCGCCGCCGTCGACGCGCTGCCGCTCGCCGCCACCGCGCGCGGCGACAACCGGCCCGACGCGCACACCGGCTACCCGCGCCGCACGCGGCTGCGCGTCTACCCCGAGGACCGGTCCGACCGGTCGATCAAGCTCGGGCTCGCGCCGTACCACTCGCTCGCCCCTCGCCTGAACGAGCTGCAACGCCGCAGCGACCGGGTGTCGGTCGAGGTCGTCGGCCGCTCGTCCGCCGGCCGGGACCTCTACCTGGTCACGCTGACCGCGCCGGAGAGCCCCGCGCAGAGCCGGCGGCAGGACGCGTGGCGCGAGGAGATCGAGAACGACCCCGCGTCGGCCGCCCGCGACCTCTTCCTCCGCGGCGGCTACAAGGCCCCGGTGTGGATCAACGCCAACATCCACGGCGACGAGTGGGAGGGCACGGACGGCGCGCTGCGGGTGATCGAGGACCTCGCGCTGGCCGACGACGACGCCACGCGCGAGTTCCTGAGCCGCCACCGGGTGCACGTGAACCTGACCGCGAACCCGGACGGCCGGGTGGCCGGCACCCGGGCCAACGCGCGCGGCTTCGACCTCAACCGCGACTTCGTCACCTCCTCGCAGCCCGAGTCGCGGGCCATGCGGGACGTGGTCAAGCGCCTCCAGCCGCTGCTCGTGCTCGACGAGCACGGGTACGTGGCCAACACGCTGATCGAGCCGACCACCCCGCCGCACGGCCAGAACTACGACTTCGACCTCTACCTGCGGCACGGCTACGCGAACGCGCTGCGCATGGAGGCCGCCGTGCGGGCGCTGGGCCACCCCGAGACGGCCGCGCCGGAGATCCCGTTCCGGGACTACGAGCCGGGCGTGTGGGACGGCTGGGCCCCGATCTACACCGCCCAGTACTCGATGTACCACGGCGCGGTGGCCTACACGATCGAGATCCCCCTGCGGGTGAACCGGGGCGAGTACACGACGCAGCCGGTGACCGAGCTGCGGCGGCGTTCGGCGGTCAACACGGACGTGGTCGAGGCGACGATCCGCAGCGCCCTGGCGTACGTGGCGGAGAACCGCGCATCGCTGCTGGCGAACCAGATCGAGCTGTTCCGCCGGGGCCTGGCGGGCGAGCCGCTGCGCGAGCTGCCGGACGGCTTCGTGCCCGGCTTCGGCCCCGAGGACCGCTACACCACGCGGTTCCCGAGCGCGTACGTCATCCCGGCGGGGGACGGGCAGCGGTCCGCCCCCGCGGCGGCGCGCCTGGTCGACCACCTGGTCGCGCACGACGTCCGGGTGAAGCGGGCCGACCGGCCCTTCACGCTGGGCGACCGGTCCTACCCGGCCGGGTCGTACGTGGTGGACCTGCGCCAGCCCAAGCGGGCGTTGGCGAACGTGATGCTGGAGGCCGGCCGGGACCTCTCCGACGCGGTCGACGTCATGTACGACATCAGCGGCTGGAGCCACCGGCTGCTGTGGGGCGCCTCGGTCGACGTGGTGCCCGACGGCCCGGTGGACGTGCGCGGGCGCGACGTGGTCGCGGCCTCACCCACGGGCGGGGTGCGGGCTCCGGCGGGCGCCGACCTGGCGCTGGCGCTCCTCGACGGCAAGGACGCGGCGGCGGTGAACGACCTGCTCGGGCGCGGGCTGGAGCTGCGCCGGCAGGACGACGGCACGATCGTGGCGCCGGCGGCGGCGCGACCGGCGGTCGAGGAGGTGGCGGACCGGTACGGCGTGCGGTTCACCGCGGCCCGGCCCGGCGGCGCGCCGTTGCGGCGGCCCGTGGTGGCCGGCGCGGTGGCGGCCGACGAGCTGAAGGCGCTGCGCGAGATGGGCTTCGACGTGCGGCCCGTGTCGACGGAGGCGCTCGACCGCGGGTTCGACCTGTCCGGCGTCGACGTGCTGCTCGTGTCGTCCGGGCTGCGGTACGACCTGCTCGGCGCGCCGGCCAGGGCCGCCGTGGACGCGTTCCTCACCCGCGGCGGCGTGGTGACCCGCGGCGCGACCGGCGCGCGGTTCAACGCCGACGCGGGCGTGCTGCCGGTGCGGGCGGTCGCGGGCCGCGAGGACGCCAACGGGGTCGTCTCGGTCGTGGACGCGGCGGGCGTGGTCGACCACTCGTTCGTGTACGCGCCGCACTGGTTCACCGACCTCGGCCCGGGGGTGGCCGCCCGGCAGCGGTACCAGGACCTGGTCGCCGGGCACTGGGCCGCGCGGCCCGACGGGTCCGGCGGGCGGCAGGAGGCGGCCGGTCAGGCGGCGGTCGTGTCGGGCACGTCGCCGAAGGGCGCGCGAGCCGTGCTGTTCGGCACCGAACCGCTGTTCCGCGACCACCCGAAGGGCCTGTACCGGCAGGTCGCGGACGCCATCTACGGCACCGCGGCCGGCCCGTGACGGGTCAGTCCTTGCTGCCGACCTCGTTGCCCTGCCGCACGACGATCACCACGCGGTCGTCGCTGGACACCGGCGTGCCGCCCGGGGCCTTGTTGACCGTGCCGACCAGGGCGGTCGTGTCGTCCAGCATCACCATCGGGCCGAGCCGGCCGAAGCCCTCGGACCCGTCCAGGCTGACCTCCGGCTTGCCGGAGAAGCTGCCGTCCGGGTTCATCGACAGGTTGAGCATGCCGGGGCTGTTGGCGGTGGCCACCGACACCATGTTCGAGAACGACGCGCAGCCGCCGACCCCCGGCCGCTCGGGCCACGACCACGCCGGGTCGCCCAGCGGCTTGCCCGCCTCCAGGCGGTACAGCAGGTCCGCGGTCGCGCCCGCGTCGGTCACCCACGCCTTCGCGCCGTCGCCGGACACGCACAGCCCGCCCGGCGACCGGAGCCCGCTCGCCACCACCCGCGAGCCCGCGGTCGGGTTGCCGCGCGCCGGCTGGCCCGCGCCGTCGATCCGCAGCACCTTGCCGGCCAGCGAGTTCGGGTCGGCCGCCGCCGCGGGGTTGCCCGCGTCGCCGGTCGCCACCAGCAGCGCGCCGGTGCGGTCGTGCGCGAGCGCGCCCCGGTTGCCGCTCGGCCCCTTCGGGATGCCGGTGAGCACCGGTTTCGGCACGTCACCGGGCGCGAGCCGCATCACCCGGTTGTCGGTCGCCGTGGTCACATACACGTAGACGAGCTGGTCCTCGGCGTAGGTGGGGGACAGCGCGAGGCCGGTGAGCCCGCCGTCGCCCGCCGCGTCGACCTCGAACCGCGCCACCTCGGCCGGGTCCACGTCCTTGGTCACCCTGAGCAGCCGCCCGGTGGTGCGCTCGGTCGCCAGCGCGGTCACCGCGCCGGTGGTCTGGTTGACGTCGGTCAACGCCACCCCGGAGATCGGGGCCAGGCACGTGCCGACCACGGCGGGGTTGAAGTCCTTGCAGCCCTGGGGCGGTGGCACGGACGCGGGCGGCTGGCCGGGCTGCTGGCCCTGCGCGGGCCCCTTGGGCAGCTCGCCCGGCAGCTCGGGCACCGGCCCGGCCTGCGGCGTCAACTGCTGGGCCGCGCTCCACCCGGCCGGCGACGGCTGCTCGGGGAAGCTCGCGCAGCCCGCGGCCAGCAGGCCGAGGGCGGACCCGATCAGCACTCCACGCAGTCGTGACACGCGCTCCAGGTTAGGCGCGCGGCCGTGAACGCGGGGTGAGCGGCCCTTCCACGTCCTCGTGCACGGCGCGGCGCACCGCCTCGGCCCGGTCCAGCAGCAGTTCCAGCTCGTCCACCACCACCCGCGGGTCCTCCAGCGGCAGGAAGTGCGTGTTCGGCAGCACCCGCACCCGCGCCTGCGGCAACGCCGCCACCGCGCCGAGCACCCCGTCGGTGGCGGCCAGCGGGTCGTACCGGCCCGCCAGCACCGTTGTGGGGCAGGTCACGCCGGCCAGGTCGAGCCGGGGCGTGCGGCCCAGGGCCAGGGCCAGGGTGAAGTACCAGCGCCAGTCGTGCTGGAGGTACCGGCGCACCGACCGCACCAGCGGCCCGCCGACGTCCGGCACCGGCACGCGGTGCAGCACGGCGTCCAGCAGCGGCCCCGCCGCCTTCAACGCCGTCGCCCCGCCCACCCCGATCAGCCGCCGCACCGCCGGCGGCACGCCCGGCACGCCCAGCACGCCCGCGAACGTGTCGCCGGGCGCGCCCGCGACCAGCATCAGCCCGCTGACCCGGTCGGGGTGCCGCAGCGCCAGCGCCGCCGCCACCGTCACGCCCATCGACCAGCCCATCACCACGCACCGCTCGATGCCGCCGTCGTCCAGCACGGCCAGCGCGTCCGCGACGTGGTCGGCCAGCTCGATGCGGCCGGGGTCGGCGGGGCGGTCGGAGTCCAGCGTGCCGCGGTGGTACCAGCTGTGCACCCGCGCGCACGGCAGCTCCGGCCACACCGAGGGCACCGCGCCGAGCCCGGGGCTGAGCAGCACGTCCGGCCCTTCCGCGTCGGTGCGCCACAACCTGATCCGCGTGCCGTCCGCGGAGAAGACGTCGTGCTCCCGCATGGCGGCCAGTGTGCCGTAACGTGCGGTCCCGTGAGCCTTACCGTGCTGGTCCCCGACGACCTGGGTGTCCGCGTGCTGTCCGACGTGGAGGGTGTGCGACCGGTCCGCTACGAGCCGGGGCAGCCGCTGCCCGCCGAGGCCGCGCGGGCCGAGGTGCTGGTGCCCAAGTTCCTGCTGGGCGACGACCCGCGGGAGGTGTTCGCCCGGCTGCCGTCGCTGAAGCTGGTGCAGCTGCTGTCGGCGGGTGCTGAGCGGTTCATCGGGATCGTGCCCGAAGGGGTGATGCTGTCGACGTGCCGCGGCGCGCACGGCGGCAGCACGGCCGAGTGGGCGATCGGCGCGCTGCTCGCGATCTACCGCGACTTCCCGGTGTTCGAGCGGGCCAGGCAGGAGCGGCGCTGGGACTACCACGTCACCGACACGCTGCAGGGCAAGAAGGTGCTCGTGGTGGGCGCGGGCGACCTGGGCGAGCAGTTCCGCCGCCGGCTGGAGCCGTTCGACGCGACCGCGACCCTGGTCGGCCGCACCGCGCGCCCCGGTGTGCACGGCGTGGCGGAGCTGCCCGAGCTGCTGGGCGACTTCGACGCGGTGCTGGTCGTCGTGCCGCTGACCGAGGAGACCACCGGGATGGTGGACGCCGAGTTCCTCTCGCGCATGAAGGACGGCGCGATCCTGGTCAACGCGGCCCGGGGCGCGGTGGTGGACACCGACGCGCTGCTGGCCGAGCTGACGTCGGGGCGGCTGCGCGCGGCGCTGGACGTGACCGACCCCGAGCCGCTGTCGCCGGACCATCCACTGTGGACGGCTCCGGGCCTGTTCCTCACGCCGCACGTGGCCGGCAGCTGCACGGGCCACGCCGAGCGGGCGTACGCCGTGGTGGCCGCCGAGGTCGCCCGGTTCGCCCGCGGTGAGCTGCCGGCGAACCTGGTCAAGGGCGAGTATTAGCCCGTTCGGGTGAACCGACGCCGCGAAACGGACGCTCGCGGACGTCGGCCGAACCTCCTAACGTGCGGGTGCGTGGCTACTCACGACGACCGCTCGAGGGCTTCGGGCGGCTACTCCGACGACGGGTACTACTCGACGAGTGGCGTGGGCGGAGGAGTGCACCACTTCGACGACGGCACGCGGGCGATCGACGGCGACGCGTTCGGCCAGGACACCAAGAGCTTCGACACCACCGGCTACACGCCGGTGGCGGACTTCGAACGGCCCTCCCACCACGACGACTTCGAGGACGAGCGCAGGCCGTTCGGCTGGACCGGGAGCGCCGACCTCGGCCTGCTGGTGCTGCGCCTCGCGCTGGGCGGCGCGTTCGTCGCGCACGGCCTGCAGAAGGTGTTCGGCCTGTTCGGCGGGCCCGGCATCGACGGCTTCACCCGGTACCTGGAGTCCGCCGGCTTCCGCGAGGCGCGGATCCTGGCCTGGGTCACCGGCGTGACCGAGCTGGGCGGCGGCGCGCTGCTGGTCCTCGGCCTGTTCACGCCCCTGGCGGCGGCCGGCGTGCTCGGCGTGATGGCCAACGTCATCGCGCTCAAGTACCGGGGCGGCTTCTTCGCGCCGGACGGCGTGGAGCTGGAGGTGGCGTACGCGGCCATGGCGTTCGCGGCGCTGTTCGCGGGCCCCGGCCGGGCCGCCCTCGACCGCAACCGCAGCTGGTTCCGCCACCCGCTCACGGCGGGCCTCATCTGCCTGGTGCTCGCGGCGGGCGCGACCGCGGCGACCCTGTACGTCTTCCGCTGACCCCGGTGCTCCGCCGCGACGGCCGCCGCAGGCGCGGTGAACCAGCGGGTCTCGGCCCGCGGCGATGCTCTCCGCCGGCGAGGACCGGCCGACGGACGCCGCCGGCCGGTCCTCCGCGATCCGCTACCTGGTGACGTCCCGCACCGCGCCCGTGGACGCGTCGGTCGCCATCCGGGCGTAGGCGCGCAGCGCCGCGGTCACCGGCCGCTGCCGCTCGACCGGCTGCCAGGGCCGCTCCGACGCCTCCATCTTCGCCCGCCGCTCGGCCAGCACCTCGTCGTCCACCAGCAGCTCCAGCCGCCGCTCGTGCACGTCGATGAGGATCCGGTCGCCGTCCTGGACCAGGCCGATCACGCCGCCGCCCGCCGCCTCCGGCGAGACGTGGCCGATCGACAGGCCCGACGTGCCGCCGGAGAACCGGCCGTCGGTGATCAGCGCGCACTTGCGGCCCAGGCCCGCGCCCTTGAGGAACGCGGTCGGGTGCAGCATCTCCTGCATGCCGGGACCGCCCGCGGGGCCCTCGTAGCGGACCACGAGGACGTCGCCCGGCTGGATCTCCTTCTTCAGGATCGCCGAGACGGCCTCCTCCTGGGACTCCACCACCCGGGCCGGGCCCTCGAAGTGCCACAGCTCCTCGTCGATGCCCGCCGCCTTGATGACCGCGCCGCGCTCGGCCAGGTTGCCGTGCAGCACGGCCAGGCCGCCGTCCTTGGTGTAGGCGTGCTCGACGTCCCGGATGCAGCCGCCCACCGCGTCCGTGTCCAGCTTCGACCACCGGTTCGACGTGGAGAACGCCTCGGTGGTGCGCACACCGCCCGGCGCGGCGTGGAACAGCTCGATCGCCCGCTGCGACGGCGACTCGGCGCGGATGTCCCACTCGCCGAGCCACGAGGCGACGTCCGGGCTGTGCACGGTGTGCACGTCCTCGTTGAGCAGCCCGGCCCGCCACAGCTCGCCCAGCAGCGCCGGGATGCCGCCCGCCCGGTGGACGTCCTCCATGTGGTAGTCCGAGTTCGGCGACACCTTCGACAGGCACGGCACCCGCCTGCTCAGCGCGTCGATGTCGGCCAGCGTGAAGTCGACCTCGCCCTCCTGCGCGGCGGCGAGGATGTGCAGCACCGTGTTCGTGGAGCCGCCCATCGCCATGTCCAGCGCCATGGCGTTCTCGAACGCCTTGCGGTTCGCGATCGAGCGCGGCAGCACCGACTCGTCGTCCTGCTCGTAGTACCGCTTGCACAGGTCCACGATCGTCCGGCCGGCCTCGGCGAACAGCTCGCGGCGCGCGGAGTGCGTGGCCAGCGTGGAGCCGTTGCCCGGCAGCGCCAGGCCCAGCGCCTCGGTGAGGCAGTTCATCGAGTTCGCGGTGAACATGCCCGAGCACGACCCGCAGGTCGGGCACGCCGACCGCTCGACCTCGGCCAGCCCGGCGTCGTCCACGTCCGGCGAGGCCGACGCGGAGATGGCCGTGATCAGGTCGGTCGGCGCGACGGCGACGCCGTCCACCACGACCGCCTTGCCCGCCTCCATCGGTCCGCCGGAGACGAACACGACCGGGATGTTGAGCCGCATCGCCGCGTTGAGCATGCCGGGCGTGATCTTGTCGCAGTTGGAGATGCACACGATCGCGTCGGCCTGGTGCGCGTTGACCATGTACTCGACCGAGTCGGCGATGATCTCCCGCGACGGCAGCGAGTACAGCATCCCGCTGTGCCCCATCGCGATGCCGTCGTCCACCGCGATGGTGTGGAACTCGCGCGGCACGCCGCCCGCCTCGCGGATCGCCTCGGCCACGATGTCCCCGAGGTCGCGCAGGTGCACGTGCCCCGGCACGAACTGCGTGTACGAGTTGGCGATGGCCACGATGGGCTTGCCGAAGTCGCCGTCGGTCATGCCGGTCGCGCGCCAGAGCGCGCGGGCCCCCGCGGCGTTGCGGCCGTGGGTGGTGGTGCGGGAACGGAGCGGTGGCACGGCTCCTCCAGAAGTCTTTGCCAGGGAATTCGCGAACGACGCGCGCGGGGTGTGGGGGCGCGGGAGGTGGGAGCGGTGCCTCAGAGGTTACTCCGCCGCAGCGCGCCGGTGACCAGCACGGCGGCGAGCGCGAGCGTGATGACGTGCACGGCCGTGCACCAGGGGCAGATCTTCCCGATCAGCAGGAACTCGGCGGCGACCAGGTACACCACGAACAGCACGCCGAGGCCGATCGCCATCAGCCGGGTCCAGTGCAGGGTCTCGTTCCGCCAGGCGAACGGCAGGCAGATGACGGTCAGGAACGCGTAGAACGCCAGGCCGAGGACCGCCACCGGCACGCCGAACAGCTCGGACTGGGGGCTGGTGGTGACCGTGCCGCAGTCGAGCACCTCGCCCTCGGCGCACAGCAGCGCGCCCGCGGTGTAGTGCGCGACCGTGAGGTAGGCCGAGACGGCCAGGCCCGCGACGGCCAGCACCAGGCTGACGACCGGCACCCAGCCGGCGGTCCGCGTGTTCGAACTCACTCCCCGGACTCTACGGAGGTCGGCGTTGCGTCCCGGTCAGGCCCGGGACGGGTCGGTTCCCCCGGCCCCGCCCGTCCCGGCGTTCCCGGCATTCCGGGCGGCGTCGGTCCCGGCTTCCCCGGTCCCGGGCTTCGTCGCGTCGCGCTCCGCGGCGTCGGCCTCCGCGGTCCCGCGCTTCGCGGTGTCGTGCTCGGCGGTGTCGTGCTCGGCGGTGTCGTGCTCGGCGGTGTCCGGTTCGGCATTGCCCGCTTCGGGGTTGTCCGGCTCCGCGTTGTCCGGCTCCGCGTGGCCGGCGTCGTCGGTCTCGTGCCCGGCGTCGGCCCCGGCGTTCGGGTCGGCCACCCGGCCACCGCTCACCGCGGCCAGCGTGGGCAGGTGACCGGCCCGGACGGCGGGCAGCCGGACCAGCGAGTCGTCCGCCAGCACGACGCTCAGCCAGCCCCGCTCCGCCACCTTGATCGCCTTCACGTCCGACCAGGCCACCTCGCGCCGCCCGAACGTCGAGCGCGCCACGATCCGCTCGGGGTCCACCGCGGTCCGGTTGCGCAACACCCACACCGCGAAACCCACCGGCAGCAGGTAGACGGCCTGCAGGCCGGGCGCGGCGAACGCGAACGGCGTGGCGCAGATCGCGGCGAGGCCGGCGGCGAGCAGCGCGGGGGCGGGGAGGCGGAACACGACTTTCGGCAGCACCCCGCAGATGCTGCCACCTCCTCGTCCGAGCGGGTGACTCCGGGCCGCGTCCACCCACGTGGGGGCTTCCACGATCCGGGAGTGCCGTCCCGCACAGTTGACGCTCCCCGCCTTGACGGTTAACGTCAGCGCCATGCAGCGCAACCTCGTTCTCGTACTTCCCAGGCGCGTCGACGCCTAGGCATTCGAGCTTGCGTCGACGCGCGACCCTCGTGCGACCCGTTCGGGTTGGCGAGGGTTTTTTCGTGCCCGGACCGTGCATTCTCCTTACCCACGAGGCAGACAGATGACCAGCGCAACCTCGCGACCGGCTCCCGGAGAGTCGTCGTCGCCCCGCCCTGGACCGCGGCCGAAACCGGCCCCGCCGAGCGGCGCCCCCGTCCGCGTGACCGGTGCCCAGTCCCTCGTCCGCTCGCTCGAGGCAGTGGGCTGCGAGGTGGTGTTCGGCATCCCCGGCGGGACCATCCTGCCTGCCTACGACCCCCTCCTCGACTCCACCAAGGTCCGGCACGTCCTGGTCCGCCACGAGCAGGGCGCGGGCCACGCCGCGACCGGGTACGCCCAGGCCACCGGCAAGGTCGGTGTGTGCATGGCCACGTCGGGCCCGGGCGCGACGAACCTGGTCACGCCGCTCGCGGACGCCAACATGGACTCCGTGCCGGTGGTCGCCATCACCGGCCAGCAGACCCGCCCGCTGATCGGCACCGACGCGTTCCAGGAAGCCGACATCTGCGGCATCACGATGCCGATCACCAAGCACAACTTCCTCATCACCGACGCCGCGGACATCCCGCGCGCGATCGCCGAGGCGTTCCACCTGGCCTCGACGGGCCGACCCGGCCCGGTCCTGGTCGACATCCCCAAGGACGTGCTCCAGGAGATGACCTCGTTCTCCTGGCCGCCCGAGCTGCGCCTGCCCGGTTACCGGCCGACGACCCGGCCGCACGGCAAGCAGGTGCGCGAGGCCGCGAAGCTGATCGCCGCGGCCCGCCGCCCGGTCCTCTACGTCGGCGGCGGCGTGATCAAGGCCGAGGCGTCGGCCGAGCTGCTGGCGCTGGCCGAGTCCACCCGCATCCCGGTCGTCACCACGCTGATGGCCCGCGGCGCGTTCCCCGACTCCCACCCGCAGCACCTGGGCATGCCGGGCATGCACGGCACCGTCGCCGCGGTCGCCGCGATGCAGAAGTCGGACCTGCTGATCGCCCTGGGCGCGCGGTTCGACGACCGGGTCACCGGCCAGCTGTCCACGTTCGCGCCGGACGCGCAGGTCGTGCACGCCGACATCGACCCGGCGGAGATCTCCAAGAACCGCCGCGCGGACGTCCCGATCGTGGGCGACTGCAAGGAGATCATCAGCGAGCTGGTCGAGGCGGTCCGGGCGGAGAAGGAGAACGCCTCCCGCACGGTGGACCTGACCCCCTGGTGGGACCAGCTCGACGCGCTGCGCGAGACGTTCCCGCTGGGCTACGACTGGCCCGAGGACGGCACGCTGTCGCCCCAGTACGTCATCGAGCGGATCGGCGCGCTGACCCCGGCGGACACGCTGTTCACCGCGGGCGTCGGCCAGCACCAGATGTGGGCGGCCCAGTTCGTGAAGTACGAGCGGCCGCGCACCTGGATCAACTCCGGTGGCCTCGGCACGATGGGCTTCGCGGTGCCCGCCGCGATGGGGGCCAAGGCCGGCGTGCCGGACGTCCAGGTCTGGGCGATCGACGGCGACGGCTGCTTCCAGATGACCAACCAGGAGCTGGCCACCTGCGCCATCGAGGGCATCCCGATCAAGGTCGCGGTCATCAACAACGGCAACCTGGGCATGGTCCGCCAGTGGCAGACCCTGTTCTACGGCGAGCGCTACTCCAGCACCGACCTGGGCACCCACAAGCACCGCATCCCCGACTTCAAGCTGCTCGCCGAGGCCATGGGCTGCGCCGGCCTGCGGGCCGAGTCGCGCGAGGAGGTCGACGCGGTCATCCGGCAGGCCATGGAGATCAACGACCGACCCGTCGTGATCGACTTCGTGGTCGGCAAGGACGCCCAGGTGTGGCCCATGGTGGCGGCCGGCACGGGCAACAGCGAGATCATGGCCGCGCGGGGCATCCGCCCGCTGTTCGACGAGGACGAGTGACGATGACGAGGCACACCCTGAGCGTTCTGGTCGAGGACAAGCCCGGTGTCCTCGCGCGAGTGGCGGGCCTGTTCTCGCGGCGCGGGTTCAACATCGAGTCGCTGGCCGTCGGCCGCACCGAGCACCCGGACATCTCCCGGATGACCATCGTGGTGTCGGTCGAGGAGCTGCCGCTGGAGCAGGTGACCAAGCAGCTCAACAAGCTCATCAACGTCATCAAGATCGTGGAGCTGGAGCCCGCCGCGTCGGTCCAGCGGCAGCTCCTGCTCGTCAAGGTGCGCGCCGACGCCACGGTGCGCAGCCAGGTGCTTGAGACGGTGCAGCTCTTCCGCGCGAAGGTCGTCGACGTCTCCCCGGAGGCGGTCACCGTCGAGGCCACCGGCACGTCTGAGAAGCTCGACGCGCTGCTGCGGATGCTGGAGCCCTACGGGCTCCGCGAGATCGTCCAGTCCGGCATGGTCGCCATCGGCCGTGGCGCCCGCTCCATCACCGCGACCGCGGTGCGCTGATTTTCCAGTTCCGAGGAAGGAAGTACCACCAGTGAGCGTCGAGATCTTCTACGACGACGATGCCGACCTGAGCATCATCCAGGGGCGCAAGGTCGCGGTCATCGGCTACGGCAGCCAGGGCCACGCCCACGCGCTGAGCCTGCGCGACTCCGGCGTCGACGTCCGGATCGGCCTCCCCGAGGGCTCGAAGTCCCGCGCCAAGGCCGAGGAGGAGGGCCTGCCGGTCGGCACCCCCGCCGAGGTCTCCGCCGAGGCCGACCTGATCATGATCCTGGCGCCGGACACCGCGCAGCGGCACATCTACGCCAACGACATCGCGCCGAACCTGAAGGACGGCGACGCGGTCTTCTTCGGCCACGGCTTCAACATCCGCTACGGCCTGATCACCGTCCCGTCCAATGTGGACGTGGCGATGGTCGCGCCGAAGGGGCCGGGCCACCTGGTGCGCCGCCAGTTCGTCGACGGCAAGGGCGTGCCCGCGCTGATCGCGGTCGAGCAGGACGCCTCCGGCAACGCCCAGGCGCTCGCGCTGTCCTACGCCAAGGGCATCGGCGGCACCCGGGCGGGCGTCATCAAGACGACGTTCAAGGAGGAGACCGAGACCGACCTGTTCGGTGAGCAGGCGGTGCTCTGCGGTGGCGCGTCGGCGCTGGTCCAGGCCGGTTTCGAGGTGCTGACCGAGGCCGGTTACGCGCCCGAGGTCGCCTACTTCGAGTGCCTGCACGAGCTGAAGCTCATCGTGGACCTCATGTACGAGGGCGGCATCGCGCGGATGCGCTACTCGATCTCCGACACCGCCGAGTACGGCGACCTCACCCGCGGCCCGCGCGTGGTGACGCCCGCCGTCAAGGAGGAGATGCGCAAGATCCTGGGCGAGATCCAGGACGGCACGTTCGCCACCGAGTGGGTGAACGAGGACGACGCCGGCCGCGGCAACTACAAGAAGTTGCAGCAGGAGGGCGAGCAGCACCCGATCGAGGAGGTCGGCAAGAAGCTGCGCGGCCTCATGTCCTGGGTCGACCGCCCCATCACCGAAACGGCGTAAGATCAGGCGGTTTTTCTCCGGGGCCCGCGGTTTCGACCGCGGGCCCCGGTATACCTAGGCCCCATGACCGACAGCGCGCCCATCTACGACGACAAGGCCCACGTCCGGGGCAACCTCGACCTCAGCACAGCGGAGTGGATCCGCAGCGACGAGGGCGCGGAGGAGGAAGAGGAGCACGTCGAGATCGCGTTCGTCGAGCACACCGACGGCGTGACGTACACGGCGATGCGCAACTCGGCCCACCCGGAGGGCCCGGTCCTGGTCTTCACGCCGGCCGAGTGGGAGGCGTTCATCCTCGGCGTCAAGGACGGCGAGTTCGACGAGCCCTGGTGACCCGCCGCGGTCGGTCGGCGGAGCGTCCTCGCAGGACGCCCGTACCGTGTTCCAGCAGGTGAAACGGGGCACCCGGGTGTCGGACGCCCGGTGGGCGCTGACTATGCTCGTTAACAACCCGGACACATTGCCGTGGCCGGCCGGCGCGGGTGACGACCTGCTCGACGGCCCCGCGCTCCCCACCCGTTCACATCACCGGGAGCGACGTCCGTGACCAAGCCCGTTGTCCTGATCGCCGAGAAGCTCGCACCGTCCGTTCTCGACGTCTTCGGTGACGGCATCGAGGTGCGCCACGTCGACGGCACCGACCGTCCCGCGCTGCTCGAAGCCGTCGCCGACGCCGACGCCCTCCTGGTCCGCTCCGCCACGAAGGTCGACGCCGAGGTCCTCAAGGCCACCACCAAGCTCAAGGTCGTCGCCCGCGCGGGCGTCGGGCTGGACAACGTCGAGGTGCCCGCCGCCACCGAGCGCGGCGTGATGGTGGTCAACGCGCCCACCTCGAACATCGTCAGCGCCGCCGAGCACGCGGTCGCCCTGCTGCTGGCCACCGCCCGCCAGATCCCCGCCGCGCACGCCACGCTGCAGAACCACGAGTGGAAGCGCAGCAAGTTCAACGGCGTCGAGGTGCAGGGCAAGACCGTCGGCGTGGTCGGCCTGGGCAAGATCGGCCAGCTCTTCGCCGCGCGCATCGCCGCCTTCGGCACCACGCTCATCGCGTACGACCCGTACGTCAGCGCCGCCCGCGCCGCGCAGCTCGGCATCGAGCTGGTGACCCTAGAGGAGCTGCTGGAGCGGTCCGACTTCATCTCGATCCACCTGCCGAAGACCCCGGAGACCAAGGGCCTGATCGGCGCGGAGCAGCTCGCCAAGGCCAAGCGCGGCGTGATCATCGTGAACGCCGCCCGCGGCGGCCTGGTGGACGAGGAGGCGCTGGCCGAGGCGGTGAAGGAGGGCCAGGTCGGCGGCGCGGGCATCGACGTGTTCTCCACCGAGCCCACCACCGAGAGCCCGCTGTTCGGGCTGCCGAACGTGGTCGTCACCCCGCACCTGGGCGCGTCCACGACGGAGGCGCAGGACCGGGCGGGCACGGACGTGGCCAAGTCGGTGCTGCTCGCGCTGGCGGGCGACTTCGTGCCGGACGCGGTGAACGTGCAGGGCGGCGGCGTGGTCGGCGAGGAGGTCCGCCCGTACCTGCCGCTGGTGCAGAAGCTGGGCACGGTCGTCGCCGCGCTGAGCGCCAAGGCCCCGACCGCGGTCACCGTCGAGGTGCGCGGCGAGCTGTCCACGGAGGACGTCTCGGTGCTGCCGCTGGCCGCGCTGCGCGGCGTGTTCTCCAGCGTGGTCGAGGAGCAGGTCACCTTCGTCAACGCGCCGGCGCTCGCGAACTCGCTCGGCGTGACGGTCGACCTGGTCAAGGAGCCGGAGAGCGCCAACCACCGCAGCCTGGTCACGGTGCGCGCGGTGCAGGCCGACGGCGCGGTGATCACCGTGTCGGGCACGCTCACGGGCCTGGACCAGGTGCAGAAGCTGGTCGGCGTCAACGGCCGGGGCTTCGACCTGCGCGCCGAGGGCAACGTGCTGCTGCTGGAGTACCCGGACCGGCCGGGCGTGATGGGCACCGTCGGCACCCTGCTCGGCGAGGCGGGCGTGAACGTCGAGGCCGCCCAGATCAGCCAGACCAAGGACGGCGCGGACGCGTTCATGCTGCTGCGGGTGGACCGCCCGGTGGACACCGCGGTGCTCGACCCGATCGGCGCGGCCGTCGGCGCGCGCACGGTGCGCTCGGTCAACTTCGACTGATCCAAGTCCCCGAATCGGACTAATGCCGCCGGGACCTGCCGATGTATATCGCCGCAGGTCCCGGCGGTGTCACACTTAACCGTTAGTTGTCAAAACTGTGGTTGCCATCACTCGTTCGGGCTAACTGATCAGCTCGATTGAGCGATTAGGTTCCCTCCCACGAGGTTGACCCGGTGCCGTAGAGGGCACGGCACCACGCGGGCAGTGCCCTCAGCTGGATGACGACGCTGCCTGCCCGGTCGAATCCGACCTCGCTTGGGGCACGTTGTGAGCCGATCTCGCGTTGTCGCCAGATCCGCCGTACCGGTGCTGGCGGCGATCCTCGTCGCCGGGTCCACCGCCGGTACCGCGCTGGCCGCGGAAGATCCGCTGGCGCCGTCCGTCGCGAACGCGCGCGGGCTGGACGCCGGCAAGTTGCAGTTGAAGGTGTCCGACCGGCTGTCCGCCGCGCAGGGCAAGGTCACCGCGTTCGTGGAGCTGGAGGCCAAGCCGGCCGTCGACGCGTTCGCCGAGAAGACCGGCCAGGGCGGCAGCAAGCAGCAGGCCAAGGACGCCGCCAAGGCGAGCAGGAAGGACACCGGCCGGGTCGCCGACCAGGTCGTGGGCGCGCTGAAGGGCAAGGACTCGGCCACGAAGGAGCTGTACCGGACCGCCAACGGCGTGCCCGGTGTGGTGGTCCAGGCCGACGCCGCCAAGGTGCGCGAGCTGGCCCAGCGCCCGGACGTGAAGTCCGTGCGCACCGTGGTGCCGAAGACCCGCCAGAACTCCACCGCCGTGCAGCTGACGAACACGCTCAAGGCGTGGCAGGAGTACGGCAAGCTCGGTGACGACGTCCGCATCGGCATCATCGACACGGGCATCGACTACACCCACAGCGACTTCGCGGGCCCCGGCACCATCGAGGCGTTCAAGGCCATCGACGAGACCAAGGTGGACCCGTCGTACTTCCCGACCGCCAAGGTGGTCGGCGGCTACGACTTCGTCGGCAACGCCTACGACGGCGGCAGCGACGACCCGGCGCTGAACACGCCGAAGCCCGACCCGAACCCGCTCGACTGCAACGGCCACGGCTCGCACGTCGCCGGCACCGCGGCGGGCTTCGGCGTCAACGCCGACGGCTCCACGTTCACCGGCGACTACACCAAGCTCACGCCCGAGGCGCTGGACGGGATGCGCATCGGCCCCGGCACCGCGCCGAAGGCCCTGCTGTACGCGCTGAAGGTGTTCGGCTGCGACGGTTCGACCAACGTCACCGCGCAGGCGCTGGACTGGGCGCTCGACCCCGACGGCGACGGCGACTTCACCGACCACCTCGACGTGGTCAACCTGTCGCTCGGCTCGGACTACGGCGCGCCGGACGACCCCGACAGCCTGTTCGTGCGCAAGCTCAACGCCTCCGGCGTGCTCACGGTGTTCTCCGCGGGCAACGGCGGCGACCTGTACGACATCGGCGGCTCGCCGGGCAGCACCCCCGAGGCGCTGACCGTGGCCAGCGTCCGCGACTCCTACGTGCTGCGCGACGCGGTCGAGGTGACCGCCCCGGCCGGCGCCGCGGGCCGCAAGCCCGGCCAGTACAGCGTGGCGTTCGACTACGAGGGCCTGGACGTCACCGCGCCCGTCGTGGCCTTGGGCGACGCCGCCAACAAGGACGGCTGCCTGCCGTTCTCGGCCGCCGACAAGGCCGCCGTCGCGGGCAAGATGGTGTGGCTGGAGTGGGACGACAACGACGCCACGCGTCGCTGCGGCTCGGTCGGCCGGACCAACAACGCCACCGCCGCCGGCGCGGTCGGCGCGGTGTTCACCTCGCAGCTGGAGCACTTCAACGCGGGCATCTCGGGCAACGCCTCGATTCCGGTCTTCCAGTTCACCGGCTCGGCCACCGCGGCGCTGCGCCCGGCGCTGGCCGCGGGCACGCTGGTGGTCCGGCAGGCGGGCGACCTGCGCACCTCGCTGCCCACGTTCGACGCGTCGATCAGCGACACGCCCAGCTCGTTCACCTCGCGCGGCGTGCGCGGCCCGGCCGTGAAGCCGGACGTGGCCGCGCCCGGTGACACCATCGCCTCGGCGCTGGTCGGCTCGGGGGACAAGACGATGGTCAACTCCGGCACCTCCATGGCCGCGCCGCACGTGACCGGCATCGCGGCCCTGGTGCGCCAGGTCCACCCGGACTGGAAGCCGGAAGAGGTCAAGGCCGCGGTCATGAACACCGCGGGCCACGACGTGAAGGCCAACGGCAAGACCTACGCGCCCAACCGCGTCGGCGCGGGCCGCGTCGACGGCAAGGCCGCGGTCGAGAACCAGGTGCTCGCCTACGTGCAGGACGACCCGGGCGCGGTGTCCGCGTCGTTCGGCACGGTCGAGGTGTCCGGTCCGGTCCGGCTCACCAAGACCATCAAGGTGGTCAACAAGTCCACCAAGTGGGTCGACTACACCGTGGGCTACGAGGCGCTGACGCAGATCCCCGGCGTGCGCTACGAGCTGTCCACGGGCAGCGTGCGGGTCAGCCCGCGCGGCATCGCCCGGGTGGCCGTCTCGCTGGTGATCGACGACCCGAAGGCGCTGCGCAAGACCGTCGACCCGACGGTCGAGGCCAACCACCTCGACGTGCCGCGCCAGTTCCTGGCCGACGCGTCGGGCCGGGTCGTGCTGACGCCGAAGTCGGGCGCGTCGGTCGCGCTGCGGGTGCCGGTGCACTCCTCGCCGAAGCCGGTCGCGGACATCGCCGTGCCGAACAACGTCAAGGTCGCGGGCTCGGGCCAGGGCGTGCTGAACCTGACCGGCCGGGGCCTCAACCAGGGCGCGTACCAGTCGCTGGTGAGCGTGCTGGAGCTGCAGGCGTCCTCGCCGAGGCTGCCGGAGTGCCGCCGCAACGTGACCACCAACTGCGTGCTCAACGACACCGCCAAGGGCGGTGACCTGCGGTACGTCGGCGTCACGTCGACCGCGCCGCTGGCCAAGGCGCAGGGGTCGCCGGAGGACGCGGTGCTCGCGTTCGGGCTCGCGACCTGGGGCAACTGGTACAACCTCGGCAACAACACCATCCCGTTCGTCGACATCGACACCAACGGCGACGGCGCGTTCGACTACGAGGTGTACGCGACCAAGCTGACCGACACCGACCTGCTGGTCGCGGCGACGGTGGACCTCGCCACCGGGGCCACGGTCGACCTCCAGGGCGTGAACGGCCAGTTCGGCGACGTGGACACCAACGTGTTCGACACGAACGTGGTGGTCCTGCCGGTGCTGCTGTCGGCGTTGGGCATCGACCCGTCGGCGGACACGTCGCGGATCCGCTACCAGGTCGGCGTGGCCGGGTTCTACGTCGCGCCGGGCGCGACCAACGGCCTCATCGACTCGCTGCCGAACGCGCTCTCGTTCGACCCGCTCAAGCCGGGCCTGTGGGTGCAGGGCGGCGGCGACGCCGCGCTGTCCTACCAGGCGCGGCCGGGCACCGCGCTGGTGGTCAACCGCGACGCCGCGGCGCTGGCCGCCGACGGCGCGGACAGCCTGCTGGTGCTGCACCACCACAACGCCTCGGGTGACAAGGCGGACGTGGTGAAGGTCAAGGGCAAGTCGGGCAACCGCTCGGCGGACTGACGCCTTGCCCGCTCTGGCCGGTCGGGGACTGCCCCGGCCGGCCAGAGCCGTTTAAGCGCATCGGGTGACCCCCGATTGGGGGTACTGAACCGTCCGGGTGTCCCGCAGTCCGGGAGATATGGCCACGGAGGGGTGTTCCGAGTGCGGTTTCACCGCTTCGGACCGGTAGCCTTTCGCAACGAAAACTAGTCCCGTGCAATGGGACTGATACCTGGGAGGTGTGTGGATGCGGCTCGCAGTGATCCCAGGGGACGGGATCGGGCCCGAGGTCGTCGCCGAGGCCCTGAAGGTGCTCGGTGAGGTCGTTCCAGCGGCTGAGATCACCCGCTACGACCTCGGCGCGGCGCGCTGGCACGCCACAGGTGAGTTGCTGCCGGAGTCCGTGCTCGGCGAGCTCCGCCAGCACGACGCGATCCTGCTGGGGGCGGTCGGCGACCCGTCGGTGCCGAGCGGGATCCTGGAGCGCGGCCTGCTGCTGCGGCTCCGGTTCGAGCTCGACCACCACGTGAACCTGCGCCCGGCCCGGCTCTACCCCGGCGTGCGCAGCCCGATCGCCGACCCGCCGGAGATCGACATGGTGGTGGTGCGGGAGGGCACGGAGGGCCTCTACGCGGGCAACGGCGGCCTGCTGCGCAAGGACACGCCGCACGAGATCGCGACCGAGGTGTCGATCAACACGTCGTTCGGCGTGGAGCGGGTGGTGCGCGACGCGTTCGCGCGGGCCGCGAACCGGCCGCGCAAGCACCTCACGCTCGTGCACAAGACCAACGTGCTCACGCACGCCGGGTCGTTGTGGTCGCGGGTGGTGGAAGAGGTGTCGTTGCAGCACCCGGACGTGACGGTGGCGTACCAGCACGTGGACGCGGCGACGATCCACCTGGTCACCGACCCGGGCCGGTACGACGTGATCGTGACCGACAACCTGTTCGGCGACATCCTGACCGACCTGGCCGCGGCCGTGACGGGCGGGATCGGGCTGGCGGCGTCGGGCAACCTCGACGTGACGCGGCGCAACCCGAGCATGTTCGAGCCGGTGCACGGCAGCGCGCCGGACATCGCGGGCCAGGGCATCGCGGACCCGACGGCCGCGGTGCTGTCGGTGGCGCTGATGCTGGACCACCTGGGCGAGTCGGAGGCGGCGCGGCGGATCGAGGCGTCGGTGGCGTTCGACCTGGCCACCCGCGACCACTCGTCGCCGGGCGCGACCTACGCCGTGGGCGACCGCCTGGCCGCCCTGGTCTCCTCGAACGTCCGCACCGCCTGAGTCGAACCTCCAGGCCCCGTGTGTCGAACCTTCCGGACCCGTGTGTCGAACGCTCAGGACCCGAGTGTCGAACCTCCAGGACCCCTGAGTTCAACGCTCAGGACCTGGCTGGCTCGACCTGAGTGTTGAATTCGGCATACCTGAGCGTTCGACACACGGGACGCGAGTGTTCGACACACGCGGAGTGATCAGGGCCACCACGGCGCGGTCGTGGTGGCCCTGGGCGTGCCCGGGGCCGTAGGGTCGCCGGTGCCGCCCGTGGGGGAAGTCCGGTCGAAGTCCGGCGCTGACCCGCAACGGTAGGCCGAGCGCACGCTCGGCGAGCCCGATCACCCGCGGGCGGTGGGAAGAAGCTCCACTCCTGCCGTGGTCTGCGGGACGGGTGCGCCGGCCTGCCACGCGCGGGCGCGGGCGACCTCTCCGGGCCACCCGTCCGGAAGGCGACCGGTGACCTCCACGAGCACTCGGCGCTCGGCCGACCGCGCCACACCGCGCCGCCCACCCACCGCGGGCCTGTGCCTGGCCCTCGCCGCCGCCCTCGCCGCCTCGGTCGTGTGCGGCGTCGCGCTCGGCCCGGTGGGCATCCCCTTCGGCGACGTCCTGCGCTTCCTCGCCGCCGCCCTCACCGGCGGCACGATCGACGCCGCCGAAGCCGGCCCCTACCGGATCGTCTGGGACATCCGCCTGCCCCGCGTCCTGCTCGCCGCCGTCGTCGGCGCGGGCCTGGCCGCGGTCGGCGTGGCGATCCAGGCCATGGTCCGCAACGCCCTCGCCGACCCGTACGTGCTCGGCATCTCCTCCGGCGCGAGCGTGGGCGCGACCGCCGTCGCCACCACGGGCCTGTTCGCCTCGCTCGGCGTCTACGCGCTGTCGACCGCCGCGTTCCTGGCCGCCCTGGCCGCGATGGCCCTGGTCTACGTGGTCGCGGGCCGCGGCCTCACGCCGCTGCGCCTGGTGCTCACCGGCACCGCGATGGCCTACGGCTTCTCCGCCGTCGCCATGCTGCTGGTGTTCCGCTCACCCCGCGGCGAGGCGGCACGGGCCGCGATGTTCTGGCTGCTCGGCAGCCTCGGCGGCGTCACGTGGACGTCCCTGCCGGTCGCCGCCGCCGTCGTGCTGGCCGGCGTCGCCTACCTCCGCACCCGCGCCCGGCACCTCAACGCCCTGTCCGTCGGCGACGAGACCGCGACCACCCTCGGCATCGACGTCACCCGGACCCGCAAGGCGTTGTTCCTGGTCACGGCCGCGATGACGGGTGTGCTCGTCGCGGTCAGCGGCGCGGTCGGCTTCGTCGGGCTCATGCTGCCGCACGTGGTCCGCCTCGTCGTCGGCGCGGACCACCGCAGGGTGCTCGCCGTGGCGCCCCTGGCCGGCGCGTGCTTCCTCATCTGGGTGGACGTCGCCGCCCGCCTGCTCGCCGCGCCGGAGGAGCTGCCGCTGGGCGTCATCACCGCCGCGCTCGGCGTGCCGTGCTTCATCCTGCTGATGCGCCGCCGCGGCTACGTGTTCGGCGGTCGCTGATGGACGTCCGGCTCGAACGGCTCGCCGTCGACGGCATCCTGCACGGCATCGACCTGCACGCGCCCGACCGCGAGGTGCACGGCATCGTCGGCCCCAACGGCAGCGGCAAGTCCACCACGCTGCGCTGCGTGTACCGGGCCCTCGCGCCGTCCGGGGGAGTGGTCCGCCTGGGCGGCGTGGACGTCGCCGCGACCAAGGTCCGCGACACCGCCCGGCACCTCGCCGCGCTCACCCAGGACAGCCACGTCGAGTTCGACTTCACCGTCACCGAAGTCGTCGCGATGGGACGCCTGCCGCACCGGACCACCCCGCGCCGGGACGAGGAGGTGGTGGCCGAGTCACTGTCCCGAGTGGACGCCGCGCACCTCGCCGACCGGGGCTTCCTGAGCCTGTCCGGCGGCGAGCGCCAGCGCGTCCTGATCGCCCGCGCGCTCGCCCAGGAACCGGACGTGCTCGTGCTCGACGAGCCCACCAACCACCTCGACATCCACCACCAGCTCGCGGTGCTGTCGCTGGTCCGGGGCCTGGGCGTGACCGTCCTCGCGGTGCTGCACGACCTGAACCTCGCCGCCGCCCACTGCGACCGCCTGCACGTGCTCGACCGCGGCCGGGTGGTGCGCAGCGGCACGCCGGCGGACGTGCTCACCCCGGACCTGCTGCGCGACGTGTTCCACGTGCGCGCCCACGTCGTCCGCCACCCCACGAGCGGCGTGCCGCAACTGCTGTTCGAACACACGGAGGTCAACCGGTGAAGAAGCTCGTCGCGCTCGCCCTGGCGGTCCTGACCACGGGCTGCGGCGCCCGCATCGCGCCGACGGCGGCCGCCGACGCGGTCACCGTCACCAACTGCGGCCGGGAGGTCTCGTACGCGCGACCGTCCCGTGTGGTCACCAACGACACCGGCATCGCCGAACTGATGTTCGCGCTGGGCCTGGGCGACCGGATGGCCGGGTACGTGATCGGCCGCAGCCACACCGCCGACGTCGCGTCGTCGCCCTGGAAGGCGGACTTCGAGCGCGTGCCGCACCTCGGCGAGCAGATCACCAAGGAACTCGTCCAGGGCGCGAAGGCCGACTTCGTGTTCGCGGGCTGGAACTACGGCTTCTCCGAGTCGACCGGCTTCACCCCGGACGCGCTGCGCGACCTCGGCATCGCCACCTACCAGCTCACCGAGGCGTGCCGCAACGGCGTGGGCCGGCAGCGCGGCATCATGCCGCCGCTGGACGCGCTCTACACCGACCTGCGCAACCTCGGCCGCATCTTCGGCGTGGAGGACCGCGCCGAGCGGCTCGTCGCCGGCTACCGCGAGCAGGTGGCGAACGCGGAGCGGTTGGTCGAGGGCGTCCGCCCGAAGGTGTTCCTCTACGACAGCGGCCTCGACCAGCCGTTCACCTCCGGCCGCAACGCCGCGCCGCACGACATCATCGGCAGGGCGGGCGGCGAGAACATCTTCGGCGACCTGGACGACAGTTGGACCACGGTCGGGTGGGAGGCCGTCGTGGACCGCGCGCCGGACGTGGTGCTGATCAACGACTACGCCGACGGCGAGGCGACCACACCGGACGAGAAGCAGGCGTTCCTCCAGTCCTACCCGCCGCTCGCCGACGTGCCCGCGATCAAGCACCGGCGGTACTTCGCGCTGCCCTACGCGGCACTGGTGGAGAGCCCGCGCAACCCCGCCGCCATCGAGGCGTTCGCGAGGTTCTTGGCCGATAGCTTCCACCCATAGTGTGGGATGACCCGTCCGTGGCTTGGTATCCGCGGACGGGTTGTGGCACCATCGGCCACGTGGCTCTCCACACCGTGATCATTATTTCCCAGCGCGCCGGGTAAGTGCTGCCTCGAAGCACCCGGCGCGCCGACCTCTCGCATCCCGCGGGGGGTCTTTTTGTTTTCACCAGACTCCAGGAGCCTCCTCGTGACCCCCCTCGGCGATTCATTCCACGTCTTCGACACGACCCTGCGGGACGGTGCCCAGCGCGAGGGCATCTCCTACTCGGTCAACGACAAGCTGGCCGTCGCCCGGCTGCTCGACTCGCTGGGCGTGGGGTTCATCGAGGGTGGCTGGCCGGGCGCGATGCCGAAGGACACCGAGTTCTTCGCGCGGGCCGCCGCGGGCGAGCTGACGCTCAAGCACGCGCAGCTCGTCGCGTTCGGCTCCACCCGCAAAGCGGGCGTCAAGGTGCACGAGGACGCGCAGGTCAGGGCCCTGCTGGAGGCGCAGACGCCGGTCGTCACGCTGGTCGCCAAGTCGGACCGCCGGCACATCGAGCGGGCCCTGCGCACGGACGTGGCGGAGAACTGCGCGATGGTCCGCGACACCGTCGCCCACCTGGTCGGCGAGGGCCGCCGGGTCTTCCTCGACGCCGAGCACTTCTTCGACGGCTTCGCCTTCGACCCGGACACCGCGCTGCGCGTGCTGGAGTCCGCTGTGGAGGGTGGCGCGGACGTCGTCGTGCTGTGCGACACCAACGGCGGACAGCTCCCGCTGGGCCTGTCCGAGACCGTCGCCGACGTGATCGCCCGCACGGGCTTCCGCGTCGGCATCCACTGCCAGGACGACACGTCCTGCGCGGTGGCCAACACCATCGCCGCGGTGCAGGCGGGGGCGACCCACGTGCAGTGCACCGCCAACGGCTACGGCGAGCGGGCGGGCAACGCGGACCTGTTCGCCGTCGTCGGGAACCTCGTGACCAAGCTCGGCCTGCCGGTGCTACCCGCCGAATCGCTGGCCGAGCTGACCCGGGTCTCCCATGCGCTGGCCGAGATCGCGAACATCGCACCCGACACCCACCAGGCCTACGTCGGGTCGTCGGCCTTCGCCCACAAGGCGGGGCTGCACGCGAGCGCGATCAAGGTGGATCCGGAGCTGTACAACCACATCGACCCGGACACCGTCGGCAACGACATGCGGGTGCTGGTCACCGAGATGGCGGGTCGGGCCAGTCTCGAGCTCAAGGGACGTGAGCTCGGGATCGACCTGACCCGCCGGCCCGACGCCCTCACCAACGTGGTGCGCAAGGTCAAGGACCTGGAGGCGGGCGGCTGGTCGTTCGAGGCCGCCGACGCCTCGCTGGAACTGCTCCTCCGCGCGGAGGTGGCCGACCTCGGCGCGCCGCCGTTCACCCTGGAGTCCTACCGCGTGGTGCTCGACCACCACCAGGACGGCGCGATCGTGTCCGAGGCCACGGTGAAGGTGCACGTCGCCGGCGAGCGGGTCATCGCCACCGCCGAGGGCAACGGCCCGGTGCACGCGCTGGACGCCGCGTTGCGCAAGGCGCTCCTGCCGCACCTGTCCTGGTTGGACGCGGTGCAGCTGAACGACTACAAGGTGCGCATCCTCACCGACCAGCACGGCACCGACGCCGTCACCCGCGTGCTCGTGGAGTCCACCGACGGCGAGCGCGAGTGGACCACCGTGGGCGTGCACGGCAACATCGTCGAGGCCAGTTGGCTCGCCCTGTGCGACGCGCTGGTGCACAAGGCGCTGCGGGTCAGCCCGTCACCAGCGTGAACCCCTCGGCGGCGAGGATGTGGTTGATCGGGGTGAAGAAGGACGAGCCGCCCGTGGCGCAGTTGCCGGTGCCGCCCAGCACGTGCCCCTGGGCCTGGGAGCCGGTGAAGACCGGTGACCAGTGCTCGCCGGGCTCGGTGCACAGGTTCGTGCGCGTCAGCCCGTGGATGACCCCGGTCGGGTAGTTCACGGTCACGTTCTTCGCCTGCACGGTGCCGCACCGCAGACCGATGGTGCTGCCCACCGTGCAGACCACCCCGCCGACCGGCGTCTCGGTCGAGCCGGTGACGACGCCGCGGCCCGCGATGGTCGGCCGCTGGACCCAGGCGTCGGTGTTGGTGATCCGGACGACCGCGTAGGCGGACCGGACGGCCACGATCGGGCCGATGTCCACGCCGCCGGGTCCGCGGACGATGGTGCCGACCACCCCGCAGGACGGGGACACGAGGAGGTGGCCGCGGACGTTGAAGCCGTTGACGCACCGCGGGTTGTTCCACGTGGAGAGGAGTGTGCCGGCCTCCAGCGGGGTCGCCGCCGCGGCCGGTGCGGTGGTCGCCACGGCCGGCGCGGCCGTGGCGACGAGCAGGGTGAGGACGAGCAGCAGGGTTCGCATCCTCCCGACGCTAGGCACGCGCGGTGCGGGCGCAAGCCGCCGGTTAGGGTGAACTCCGTGCGCATTGCCCGTATCGCCCAACCCGACGGCCTCGCCTTCGCCGCGATCGAAGGCGACGGCGACGACCTGACCGCCGTCGAGATCGCCGACGACCCCTTCGCCAACCCGACGTTCACCGGCCGCCGCTGGCCGCTGGCCGACGTCCGCCTGCTCGCGCCGTTCCTGCCGCCCAAGATCGTCGCCGTCGGCCGCAACTACGCCGACCACGCCGCCGAGCTGGGCAACGAGGTGCCCGCCGAGCCGCTGATCTTCCTCAAGCCCAACACCGCGGTGATCGGGCCGAACGCGGACATCAAGCTGCCCGCCGTGTCCCAGCGGGTGGACTTCGAGGGCGAGCTGGCGGTCGTCGTCGGCGTCGGCGGCCGCGACATCCCCGCCGCCCGCGCCCGGCAGTCGATCCTCGGCTACACGATCGCGAACGACGTCACCGCCCGTGACCTGCAGCAGGCCGACGGGCAGTGGACGCGGTCCAAGGGCTTCGACACGTTCTGCCCGCTCGGGCCGTGGGTCGAGACCGAGTTCGACGCCTCCGACGTGGCCATCCGCACCGAGGTGGACGGCGAGGTCAAGCAGGACTCGCGGACCTCGCTGCTCGTGCACGGCATCCCCGAGCTGATCGAGTACATCTCCTCGGTGATGACCCTGCGGCCGCTGGACGTGATCCTCACCGGCACCCCGGCGGGCGTCGGCCCGCTGACCGCCGGGCAGACCGTCTCGGTGACCGTCGAGGGCCTGGGCACGCTGACGAACACGGTCGCGAACCGCTGACGCGTCAGGCGCGTTCGATGCGCTCGGGCGCGCGCCGGGCGAACTCCGGCGCGTGCTCCGGCCGCAGCCCGATCGCCACCAGGTAGGCGGGCACGACCTGCAGCCGGGGGAACCGCCGCATCAGCCGGATCGGCAGCGGCACCCGCCCCCGCGCCACGCCGGACGTGCCCGCCAGCGTCGGCTTGAGGAACGAGTCCTGCACCCGCCGCTGCACGGCCTGCGTCACCGCGGTCGGCAGCCACCGCCGGCGCCGCACCTTGGCCAGCACCTCCGTGGTCAGCTCGCCGCGCCGCAGCGGCCCGGCCACCAGCGCCGCGGCGGCCACGGCGTCCTGCACGGCCAGGTTGATGCCCACGCCGCCGATGGGCGACATGGCGTGCGCCGCGTCGCCGATGCACAGCAGGCCGTCGAGGTGCCAGCGCCGCAACCGGTCGAGCTTGACGTCCAGCAGCTTCACGTCGTCCAGCGAGGAGATCGTCTCCAGCCGCTCCGCCAGCCACGGCACGAGCCGCGCCATCCGCCGCCGGAACGCGACCACCCCCTCCGACCGCAGCAGCTCGTCGGTGCCCTTGCGGATCAGGTACGCGCACTGGAAGTAGTCGCCGCGGTTGATCAGCACCAGCCCGTCGCTCGACCCGAACCGGCCGGTCGCGCCGGTCAGCTCGCCCTCGTGGCGCGGCAGCCGGAACCACCAGACGTCCATCGGCACGCCGAACGCCCGCACCGGCAGCCCCGCCTGCTCCCGCACCAGCGAACGACGTCCGTCGGCCGCGATGACGAGGTCGGCCGCCAGCTCGCCGGTCCCGCCGTCGGCCGTGCGGTAGCGGACGCCCGTCACCCTGCCGCCCTCCCGGAGCAGCCCGGTGAACTCGGTGTTCATCCGCAGCTCGAACGTCGGCTCCCGCTTGCCCGCGTCGGCCAGCAGGTCCAGGAAGTCCCACTGCGGCACCATCGCGATGTGCTTGTGCCGCCCCGGCAGGCGGGACAGGTCCGCCACCGGCTGCGGCCCGCTGTCGAGCAGGACCTGCACCCGGTCCACGAGCTGGTGCGGCACCTCCGCGAACGACGGCCCGAGCCCCAGCTCGTCCAGCAGCGTCAGCGTCGACGCGTGCACCGTGTCACCCCGGAAGTCCCGCAGGAAGTCGCCGTGCTTCTCCAGCACGGTCACCTCGACACCGGCCCTGGCCAGCACCAACCCGGCCACCATGCCGGCCGGGCCGCCCCCCACGACCACGACGCCCGTCCTCTCCATGACCCACCCCTCCTGTTTTCAACACCAGTTGAATAAGTTCAGGATGCGCCCGGGCGCGACGCCGGTCAAGCCGGATACTCTGAACGGGTCATGAGCGCATCAGGAGCAACTTCCGGGGTCCGCGTCCGCTTCAGCCCGTCGCCGACCGGGACGCCCCACGTCGGGCTCATCCGCACCGCCCTGTTCAACTGGGCGTACGCCCGCCACACCGGCGGCGCGGTGGTGTTCCGGATCGAGGACACCGACGCGGCCCGCGACTCGGAGGAGTCGTACCTCTCGCTGCTGGAGGCCATGCGCTGGCTCGGCCTGGACTGGGACGAGGGCCCCGAGGTCGGCGGGCCGCACGCGCCGTACCGGCAGAGCCAACGGCGCGACATCTACGACGACATCGCCAAGCGCCTGTTCGAGGCGGGCGAGCTGTACGAGTCGTTCTCCACGGCCGAGGAGATCGAGGCGCGCCGCAAGGCCGCCGGGCAGGACCCCAAGCTCGGCTACGACGGCCACGACCGCGACCTCACCGAGGAGCGGAAGGCCGCGTTGCGCGCCGAGGGCCGCGAGCCGGTGCTGCGCCTGAGGATGCCCGACGAGGACATCACGTGGGTGGACCTGGTGCGCGGCGAGATCACGTTCAAGGCGGGCAGCACGCCCGACCCGGTGCTCGTGCGCGCCAACGGCGACCCGCTGTACCCGTTCGTGAACCCCGTGGACGACGCCCTCATGGGCATCACGCACGTGCTGCGCGGCGAGGACCTGCTCCCGTCCACCCCGCGCCAGATCGCGCTGTACCGGGCGTTGACCCGGATCGGCGTCACCACGTCCACGCCCCGGTTCGGCCACCTGCCGTACGTGGTGGGCGAGGGCAACAAGAAGCTCTCCAAGCGCGACCCGCAGTCGAACCTGTTCCTCTACCGCGACCGCGGCTTCCTGCCCGAGGGCCTGCTGAACTACCTCGCCCTGCTCGGCTGGTCGATCGCCGACGACCGCGACGTCTTCTCGGTCGCCGAGCTGGTCGAGGCGTTCGAGCTGGAGAAGGTGAGCGCCAACCCGGCCCGCTTCGACCTCAGGAAGGCCGAGGCGATCAACGCCACGCACCTGCGCGCGCTGCCGGTCGAGGAGTTCGTCAGCCGCGTGCTGCCGCACCTGGTCAAGGACGGCGTGCTGCCGCCCGAGCCGAGCGGGGAGCAGGTGGCGCTGCTGGCGGGCGTCGCGCCGCTCGTGCAGGAGCGGCTGGTCGTGTTGTCCGAAGCGTCCGGGATGGTGCGGTTCCTGTTCGTCGCGGAGGAGGACTTCGCGCCCGAGGAGGACGCCGCGGCCAAGGCGCTGGGCGAGGGCGCCCGACCCGTGCTGGAGGCGGCCGTCGCCGCCCTGGAGCCGCTTCCCGAGTGGACGGCCGCCGCCGTCGAGGAGGCGCTGAAGGCGTCCCTTGTGGACGGATTGGGGCTCAAACCGCGCCAGGCGTACGCGCCGGTGCGGGTCGCCGTGACGGGCCGTACCGTCTCGCCGCCACTGTACGAATCCATGGAACTACTGGGCCGGAGTCGCTCGATCGGGCGATTGCGCCGCGCGCTCGGGGCAATCTGACTCCGTCGTTCGGGCGGTTCAGGGGTGCTTGACCGTGCAAGAATCGCCAGATATCACCTCTCTGGTCGAGTCGGACGAGGGGTGAGCGCACCTAGCCTCACGGGGTGACAACCGCAGCCCCGACTTTCACCCCTCGGAGAACCGGCGAGATCCGGGCCGTGTGCCTCGACGTCGACGACACCCTGGTCGACTACAGCACCTCGTCCCGGGCCGCCTTGGCCGCGATGGTCGGCAACGCCGACGCCTGGCCGCTGTGGCAGCGCATCACTGACGAGCACTGCGAACGCCTCCTCGCCGGCGAGCTCGAGTACGAGACGATGCGGAACATCCGGACCCGCGCGTTCTTCGCGGCCCTGGGCGAGGAGTTGGACCAGGAGGAGGCGACCCGCCGGGAACTGCACCGGCAGGAGGTCCTGGCGTCCGGCTGGCGGCTGTTCCCCGACGTCGTGCCGTGCCTGGAGTGGCTGCGCGCGACCGGTCTGCCCATGGCGGCCGTGAGCAACGCCTCGGGGCGGCACCAACGGGTGAAGATCGCCTCCCTCGGGCTGGCCCAGTACTTCGACACGGTCCTCATCGCGGGCGAGGTCGGTGCCGCGAAACCGGACCGGGTGATCTTCGACACCGCCTGTGCCGACCTGGGCGTGGAGCTGAGTGACACGGTGCACATCGGCGACCGCCTGCACGCCGACGCCATCGGCGCCCGGGACGCCGGCATGAAGGGCGTGTGGCTGAACCGCCAGGGCCCGCGCGAGGGGGCGCTGCCCGCCGGCATCTCCAGCATCAGCAGCCTCGCTGAGCTGCCGGAACTCCTCGTCTGCGAGCTGTCGACCGCCTCGGCGTGACCCCGATTTCCGTTCCGCCGGGCCCGTGGTCTAGTATTCCTCCCGGCGGAACGGAGAGGCCCCCTCGAGCAAGACCGGGGGAGTCGGGCCGGGAAACCAATGGGGTATGGTGTAATTGGCAGCACGACTGATTCTGGTTCAGTTAGTCTAGGTTCGAGTCCTGGTACCCCAGCTGCAAGGCTAGAAAATAAGTGTGCTAGACTAGCCGAGCACCGCAGGACAGCAAAGTGAATAAGAAAGTTCCTGGCCCCGTCGTCTAGCGGCCTAGGACGCCGCCCTCTCAAGGCGGTAGCGTGGGTTCGAATCCCATCGGGGCTACAGATCAGGGAGATCCCTGTTTCGCTGACGCGAAACGGGGATCTTTCGCATTCACACCGGGGGTCCGACCCCCGGACCCCGGGCAGGAGGGCTTCGCCCCCTGCACCCCCGGCCGGCCGGACGGAGTCCGGCGGTGGGTGGTGCCCCCTGCGTTGGTCACGGTGCAGGTGGGGTGAGATGCCGGTAGCCCGCCCTCGCCGGGGTGAGGTGGGCGAGGGCGGGCTGGTCAGGCTGGTCGGGGCGTGGTCGGAGGGCACTGCGGCGTGCGGATCGGCCCGGGCCTGAGGGGTCAGAGGCGCGACTGGAGGGCTTCGGCGGCGGCCAGGAGGTCGGCGGCCCAGCGCGCGCCCGGACGGCGGCCCATGCGGTCGATCGGACCCGAAACGGAGACCGCGGCGACGACCGAGCCCGTGCTGTCGCGAACCGGCGCGGAAACGGAAGCGACACCCGGTTCCCGTTCCGCCACGGACTGCGCCCAACCGCGGCGGCGCACTTCCAACAATGTGCGTTCGCCGTAAACCGCGTCCGCGAGAACGGAACGCTGGGTTCCGGGATCCGCCCACGCCGCGAGCACTTTCGCGCCCGAGCCGGCCGTCATCGGCAATCGCGCGCCGATCGGCACGGTGTCGCGCAAACCACTCGGCGGTTCCGCGGAGGAGACGCAGATCCGCTGCATCCCGTCCCGCCGGTACAACTGGACGCTCTCGCCCGTGATGTCGCGCAACCTCGGCAGCACCGAGGACGCCGCGTCGAGCAACGGGTCGGTGGCCCCGCCCGCCAGCTCCGCCAGCGCCGCGCCGGGGCGCCACCGGCCGTCGGAACCCCGTCGCAGCAACCGGTGCACCTCGAGCCCGACCGCCAACCGGTGCGCGGTAGCCCTCGGCAAGCCCGTCCGGTTGCACAACTCGGCGAGCCCACACGGATCCTTTGCGACGGCGTTCAAGACAGCCACTGCCTTGTCCAACACGCCGATCCCGCTATGCTGTCCCACAAGCCGATACTAACTTCCCACTGTCTGGGAAGTCCAGATCTATCGACTGTCCAGATCTTGGGAGAGTTGCGATGAGCCGCACGCTCGCGGAGAAGGTGTGGGAAGCACACGTCGTGCGCCACGGCAGTGGCGCGGAGCCGGACCTGCTCTACATCGACCTCCACCTGCTGCACGAAGTGACCAGCCCGCAGGCGTTCGACGGCCTGCGCCTGGCGGGTCGCCGGATCCGCCGACCGGACCTCACCATCGCCACCGAGGACCACAACGTCCCGACGGTCGACATCGAGCTGCCCATCGCCGACCCGGTCTCGCGCACGCAGGTGGAGACGCTGCGCAAGAACTGCGCCGAGTTCGGCGTGCGGCTGCACCCGATGGGCGACGCGGAGCAGGGCATCGTGCACGTCGTGGGACCGCAGCTGGGCCTGACCCAGCCGGGCATGACCGTGGTCTGCGGTGACAGCCACACGTCCACGCACGGCGCGTTCGGCGCGCTGGCGTTCGGCATCGGCACGTCGGAGGTGGAGCACGTGATGGCCACCCAGACGCTGCCCCTGCGGCCGTTCAAGACCATGGCCATCACCGTGGACGGCGAGCTGAAGCCCGGCGTCACGGCGAAGGACATCATCCTCGCGGTGATCGCGAAGATCGGCACCGGCGGCGGCCAGGGCTACGTCCTGGAGTACCGGGGCAGCGCGATCGAGGCGCTGTCCATGGAAGCCCGCATGACCGTGTGCAACATGTCGATCGAGGCGGGGGCCCGCGCGGGCATGATCGCGCCGGACCAGACCACCTTCGACTACATCAAGGGCCGCCCGCACGCCCCGTCCGGCGCGGACTGGGACGCGGCCGTCGAGTACTGGAAGACCCTGCGCACCGACGACGACGCCGAGTTCGACGCCGAGGTCCGCCTCGACGCCGACGAGCTGACCCCGTTCGTCACCTGGGGCACCAACCCGGGCCAGGGCCTGCCGCTGGGCGCCGCGGTGCCCGACCCGGAGACCATCGTCGACGAGAACGAGCGCGTGGCCGCCGAGAAGGCGCTGGCCTACATGGGGCTGGAGCCGGGCACCCCGCTGCGCGACATCCACGTCGACACCGTGTTCCTCGGGTCGTGCACCAACGGCCGCATCGAGGACCTGCGGGCCGCCGCGGACGTCCTGCGCGGCCACAAGGTGGCCGACGGCGTCCGGATGCTCGTCGTGCCCGGCTCCATGCGGGTGCGCGCGCAGGCCGAGTCCGAGGGGCTGCACGAGGTGTTCCTGGCGGCGGGCGCGGAGTGGCGCCAGGCCGGGTGCTCCATGTGCCTGGGCATGAACCCGGACCAGCTCAAGCCGGGCGAGCGCAGCGCGTCGACCTCCAACCGAAACTTCGAGGGCAGGCAGGGCAAGGGTGGCCGCACCCACCTGGTTTCGCCACTCGTGGCCGCCGCCACCGCCGTGCGGGGCACCCTGTCGTCGCCCGCCGACCTGGTCTGAGGGAGTTCTACGAACATGGAAGCGTTCACCACGCACACCGGGGTCGGCGTTCCGCTGCGCAGGTCCAACGTGGACACCGACCAGATCATCCCGGCCGTCTACCTCAAGCGCGTGACCCGCACGGGCTTCGAGGACGGCCTGTTCGCCGCCTGGCGCGGCGACGAGCAGTTCGTGCTCAACCAGGAACCGTTCCGGGCCGGCAGCGTGCTGGTCGCCGGGCCCGACTTCGGCACGGGGTCGTCCCGCGAGCACGCCGTCTGGGCGCTCATGGATTACGGCTTCCGGGTGGTCATCTCCTCCCGGTTCGCCGACATCTTCCGGGGCAACGCCGGCAAGCAGGGGCTCGTGGCGGCCCAGTGCGAGCAGTCCGATGTCGAATTGCTGTGGAAGCTCCTGGAGAACGAGCCGGGCACCGAGGTGACCGTCGACCTCACCGCGAACACGGTTGTGGCGAAGGACTTCACCGCGCCCTTCACCATCGACGAGTACACCCGCTGGCGGCTGCTGGAGGGATTGGACGACATCGCCCTGACCCTGCGGCACGCCGATGACATCGCCGAGTTCGAGCAGCGCAGGCAGGGTTGGTTGCCGACGACCGATCCGCTGCCCGCGAGGTGACTCCGAAGGGGTCGGATTCCCCTCCGAACAGCGGGAATCCGACCCCTTCGCCGCCTCCCGGGGCCGCCGGGGTTCCCTCGACAGGTCGTAATTGCCCACGCCACAACGGAAAATCTGGCGTGGCGATTGGTATTTCCCCGCATATGGGCTTACCGTGGGCAATCAGTCGGCCCGACTAGGGCCGTGAGCGTCCTGGGAGGGACTGAAGGTGAACAAGGCCCAGCTCATCGAGGCGCTCGCCGAGCGCCTTGGCGACAAGAAGAACGCCGCTGCCGCCGTCGACGGCATCGTCGACGTCATCGTCCGCAGCGTCCACAAGGGCGAGAAGGTCAACATCACCGGCTTCGGTGTCTTCGAGAAGCGTGCCCGTGCGGCCCGCACCGCTCGCAACCCGCGCACCGGTGAGACCGTGAAGGTCAAGAAGACCAACGTTCCCGCGTTCCGCGCGGGTTCGACGTTCAAGGACGTCATCAGCGGCACGAAGAAGTTGCCGCGCGTCACGGCCGCCAAGCCCGCCGCGGCCGCGGCGGCGAAGCCGGCCGCCGGGACGAAGGCGCCGGCGACCCGCGGCACCACCGCGCGCACCACGACTGCGCGTGCCACGCGCAGCACCGGTACCGCGACGCGTGCCGCCGCGGCAGCCACCAAGGCCCCGGCGACCCGCCGGACCGCCGCGGCCGCGAAGCCCGCCGCCACCGCCACCAAGGCCGCGCCCGCCAAGAGCGCCGCGACCAAGGCCACCGCCGCGAAGTCGACCGCGGCCAAGGCGACCGCGGCGAAGCCCGCGGCGGCGAAGAAGGCGACCACGCCGAAGGCCACGACGGCGAAGGCCACCACGGCCGCCGCGGCGAAGGCCACGACGTCCGCGGCGGCGAAGCCCGCGGCGGCGAAGAAGGCCCCGGCCAAGAAGAAGTGAACCCCGGCCGGTTGATCACCGGCCAGGCTGCAACACCCGCTCAGGGCCCGGTGCGGACGCCCACCCGGCCCGGAGGGCGTCAGCCGCCCCCCACCACCCCAACGCCCGTGTGCTACCCCCACAACCCGCCTGTC
>NZ_JBHYXZ010000082.1:0-32810 GCF_042752395.1 Actinosynnema sp. NPDC059335
CAGCGCACGGGCGACGTGCGGGCCGGGCCGTCGGTCAGGCGACGAAACCCACGGTCAGCAGCAGGTTGGCGTAGAGCCGACCGTCACCCGTGGCCACGCACACCGCCAGCTCCGGCTCGCGGCACGCCGCGTAGAACTCCTTGCGCGCCAACGGTTGCAGCGGCAGGTCGGGACCGAGCAGCCGTTCGTAGTCCGACCACACCTCCGGCGTGCCCAGGTCGTCCGGCCGCATGGTGTGCACCGCCTCGACCGGGATCGCCGACAGCACGGGCTCCAGCACCTCGTCGACCGTGACGAGACCGGGGCGCAGGTTGAGGTGGATCAGCGTGGCCCGCTCGTGCACGTTGGTCCGGTGCGCGTAGTTCGCGTCCGCGAGCAGGACCTTGGACCCGTGGCCGGCCGTGGCCAGGGCGTGCAGCAGCGGCGGGTGGAGCAAGGGGTAGCGCAGCAAGGCAGGTCACTCCAGGGTGAAGGTGGCGTCGGCGCGTGCGACGCTGTCGGCGGCGGTGGTCAGGTTGACGGTAGTGCCGTTGTGGCGGATGTAGTAGCCGGGGAAGTTCTGGGCTTCGAACGACACCGCCGAACCCGACGCGAGGCCGGACCGGCGGAAGAACGAGGCGTCGGCGCGGAAGCCGGCGCTGCCGTCGTTGCGCTCCACCCACAGCTCGTAGTTGCGGTGGCGCAGGTAGTAGCCCGGGAAGTTGGTCGACTCCAGCGACACCGTGCCGCTGCCGTTCAGGCCCGTGACGACGCGGAACTGCGAGTCGGCCAGCGGGTTCACGTTCGCCTCGACGCGGGCCCGGTACTCCCAGTGCCGGACGAACCGGTCCGGGTAGTTGTAGGACTTGAGCCGCACCGGCGTGACGCCGTCGGCCACCGGGATGCCGAAGTTCGGCGTGCCGTCGGCGTTCCAGTAGACCTTCTGCACGCGGGTGCGCCGGTTCGGGTCGTTGAGCGGGTCGCCGGAGATGTCCCGGTAGTTGCGGTCGTGGTAGACCAGGATGTCGCTCTGGCCGTCCTCCGACACGGTGAACGAGTTGTGCCCCGGCCCGTACTGGCCGGTCGCCGCGTTGGACGCGAACACCGGGTTCTGGCTCTTGGTCCACGACGCCGGGTTGAGCAGGTCCGCCGACGCGGACGCGGACAGCATGCCCAGGCAGTAGTTGGCGTCCGTGGCGCTGGCCGAGTAGGTCAGGAACACCCGGCCGTTGCGCTGGATCACCGACGGCCCCTCGGCCACCTTGTAGCCGCGGGTCTCCCAGGCCAGCGTCGGGACGGTCAGCCTGGCCACCGGGCCGGTGATCTGCCACGGGTTCGCGCCCATCCGGGCCAGGTACAGGTTCGAGTTGGTGGAGATGCCCGGCTCCGACTGCGCCCACGTCAGGTAGCGCGTGCCGTTGACCGCGAACGTCGACATGTCCAGCGAGAACGTGTCCCAGGGGACGTTGACCTTCCCGCGCTCGACCCACGTGCCGGTCAGCGGGTTCGCGCTGGAGTTCTCCAGCACGTACGGGCGGATGCGCCACACGTCGTCGGCGCGGCCGGCGGCGAAGTAGACGTACCACCTGCCGTTGATGAAGTGGATCTCCGGGGCCCAGATGTGCGCGCCCATCTCGCCGGACGGGTGCTTGCGCCAGATCACCGACTCCGACGCGGTGGCCAGGCCCTGGATCGTGGTCGCGCGCCGCAGGACGATCCGGTCGTACTCCGGGGCGGTCGCGGTGAAGTAGTAGTAGCCGTCGGTGTGCTTGAAGATGTGCGGGTCCGCCCGCTGGTTCGCCAGGGGGTTGGTGTACTGCACGGCGGGTGACGCGTGCGCGGCGGGGGCCACCGCCAGGCCCGCGAGCGCGGCCACGGCCGCGACCGCGGCCACCGCCAGCCTGCGGGATCTCGACCGGGGAACGGCACTGTCCATCGGTTCCACTCCATCGTGGCGCGTCGGGGTGCGGCTGCGGCTGTTAACGCTAACAGCGCTGGTCGCCGTGCCTCAATACCCAGATCCGCGCCACCGGTGCCGTCCGGACGGGACGGCCGCTCGGCCGTTCGCCGCAGCGGGCGCGAAGGTGCTGGTGACGGCCCTGTTCGGCGAGACCTCTGGTGTTAGCGATAACAGCTGCGCTAGCTTGACGACCCGACACCCCTCTGCGGGGCGCCGCGAACCCGCCGGGTGGGCGGGCCTGACTCTCCCCTCGTCCGCCCACCCGGTTCCCACGAACGGACCCCGCGCGGTCAGGCGCCGGACTCGCGCCGTTCGACCATCGTGTCGGGCGCGGACCCGGGCACCTCGGTCCGCACGTCGGAGTCGCGCAGCACCTCGCGCGCCTGCGCCTCGGGGTCGGCGCTGCCGGCGTGCTCCTCCTCCGGCAGCAGGGTGGACCGGGTGCGCGCCCGGCGGTCGACGTCGTTGCGCCGGTCGAACACCTCCGGCCGGTCCAGGTCGTGCTCGCGCCTGGTGCGCTCCTCCTGCTCCGGCGACAGCTCGGTCGCGCCGAGGTCCAGCGGTTCCTGGTGCGTCATGGCCTTGCCATACCCCGTCCGACCGGATTCGACGCCCGCGCCGGCGGCGATCCGCGCGATCGTGCTGTGTGAGCGTTAAATCAAGACGGCCGTCTCACGTTCTCGGCCTGCCTGTTAGCGATAACAGCAAGCCTTGCCCGCCGCTTCGGGGGTGCGCTACGGTGCCCGGAAGCGCTCCGAGGTCCGGCCCCACCCGCGGCCGGGGCCGGGGCGTGCCGTCGCCGGTCCACTGAGGACACCCACGCCGCCGCGCCCGACCCCACTTCGAGAGATCGAGGACACCGTGGCAGCACCGAGGAAACGCGTCCCGACCGCCCTGCTCACCGCACTGGCCCTGACCACCGCGTCCGTCGGGCTCGCGCCGGCGGCGTCGGCCTACCCCGGACCGGGGGTGGTCACCGGCGACATCCGCGTGCACGACCCGAGCGTCGTCAAGCGCCCGGACGGCAGCTACCTGGTCGCGCACACCGCGGACGGCATCGGCCTGAAGACCTCCACCGACCGCACCGCCTTCCGCAACGCGGGCGTCGCCTTCCCCAACGGCGCGTCGTGGACGACGACCTACACCAACGGCAGCCGCAACCTGTGGGCGCCGGACATCTCCTACCGCAACGGCCAGTACTGGATGTACTACTCGGCCTCCACGTTCGGCTCCAACCGGTCGGCGATCTTCCTGGCCACCAGCCCCAGCGGCAACTCCGGCACCTGGACCCACCGCGGCCTGGTCGTGGAGTCCCGCACCTCCGACGACTTCAACGCCATCGACCCCGACCTCGTCGTGGACGACCAGGGCCGCTGGTGGCTCAGCTTCGGCTCGTTCTGGTCCGGCATCAAGATGATCGCGCTCAACCCCTCCACCGGCCTGCGGGCCGACTCCACCCTCCGCCCCGTCGCCGGCCGCAACGGCGGACCGATCGAAGCGCCCACCATCGTCAAACGCGGCTCTTACCACTACCTGTTCGTCTCGTTCGACTACTGCTGCCGCGGCGCGTCCAGCACCTACCGCGTCATGGTCGGCCGCTCCACCAGCGTCACCGGCCCCTACGTCGACCGCGCCGGCCGCGCCCTCACCTCCGGCGGCGGCACCGAGATCCTCGCCGGCCAGGGCAGCGTCCACGGCCCAGGCCACCAGGACGTCTTCACCGACGTCGACAGCGACATCCTCGTCTACCACTACTACGGTGACGACGGTGCGTCCCGACTGGGCATCAACCTGCTGGCGTTCGACTCCGCCGGGTGGCCGTACGTCCGATGAGCGACCCGTGCCCCGACCGCCCCGCCCGCCGCGGCCCGCGCCGGGCGGGGCGCCGGACGCCGATCGCCGAACCGTCGTCGAGACGCTTTCGAAGTGGGCATTGACGTGCGCGCAACGTGCTCGTAGCCTCCCGGAAAGCGCTTTCCCCATGCATCGCGCGGCAGGTCAGCGGTCGAGACCGGAGGAACGAATGGCTGCACTGAAACGTTTCAGGGTTCTGGCGACGTCCATGGTCGCCCTGCTGGCCGTCGCCTGCGGCGGTGGTGGCGGCGGCGACGAGACCCAGGCCGGTCCCGCCACGCTGCGGTTCTCGTGGTGGGGCAACGCCGAGCGCGCCGAGCTGATGCAGAAGGCCATCGACCTCTTCCAGAGCAAGAACCCCGACATCAAGGTCACGCCGAGCTTCCAGGAGTTCGAAGCGTACTGGCAGAAGATGGCGACCGAAACCGCCGGCGGCAACGCGCCCGACGTGTTGCAGATGGACTTCGCCTACATCCGCGAGTACTCCGACCGCAACGCGCTGTACGACCTGAAGAAGCAGGAGGGCAAGAACCTGGAGCTGGGCGACCTGCTGCCCGGCCTCAAGGGCGCCGGCGAGATCGACGGCAAGCTGTACGGCGTGCCGACCGGCGGCAACACCTGGAGCTACATGTACGACCCGGCGCTGTTCGCGCAGGCGGGCGTCGCGGAGCCCCGGGAGGGCTGGACCTGGGACGACTACCGCGACACCATGAAGGCGATCGCGGAGAAGACCGGGGTGCCCGGCGGCGGCAACTACGTCGGCAGCTACTACAACCTCGAACTCCAGCTGCGGCAGGAGGGTGGGCTGCTCTACACCGAGGACGGCGCGCTGGGCTTCGACAAGGCGCGGCTGAAGGAGTTCTTCGAGGAGGGCAAGGCGTTGACCGACGGCAAGGTCGTGCTGCCGATCGAGAAGGGCGTGCAGATCAAGCCCGCGCACGCGCTGGAGCAGAAGCTCGTCGCGGGCGACCTCGGCTGGGACAACTTCCTGTCGCGCTACGCCAAGGGCAACCCGAACCTCGAGCTCGGCCCGGTGCCGACCGACGAGGCCGGCACGTCCGGTCAGTACCTCAAGCCGTCGATGCTGCTGAGCGTGTCGCAGAAGACCGAGCACCCGGCCGCCGCCGCGAAGCTGGTGTCGTTCATGGTCAACGACCCGGAGGTCGGCCGGATCTTCGGCGCGAACCGCGGTCTGCCGCCCACGAACGCGCAGCGCCAGGCCGCCCAGCTCGAAGGCCCGCTGGCCGCCGTCGCCGCGTACGAGGACGCGTTGAAGGACGAGTTCGGCAAGACGCCGCCCGCGCCGCCGAAGGGCGCCGGCACGTTGGAGCAGGCGTTCATCCGGATCACCGAGGAACTCCAGTACGGCCGCATCTCCGTGGACGAGGCGGTCGACCAGTTCTTCACCGAGGCCGAAGAGACCCTCGGGTCGTGACCGGGACGACGACCGTGCCGGACCTGCGGACCGAGGTGGCCGCGGTCGGGGCGGCGGGTCCGCGCAAGCGGGCCCGCCTGCCCGGCGACGGCCTGGCGGGCTACCTGTTCCTGTCGCCGTGGATCATCGGGATCGTCCTGCTGACCCTCGGGCCGATGGTGACCTCGCTGTACCTGTCGTTCACCGACTACGACCTGTTCAACACGCCGAACTGGATCGGGTTCGAGAACTACGAGCGGATGTTCACCGACGCCCGGTGGCTGCGATCGGTGCAGGTCACCGCGCTGTACGTGGCGCTGGCCGTGCCGATCAAGCTCGCCGCCGCGCTGGCCGTGGCGATGCTGCTGAACACCCGGCGGGCCGGGCAGGGCTTCTACCGGGCGGCGTTCTACGGGCCGTCGCTCATCGGCGGCAGCGTCGGCGTCGCCATCGTGTGGAAGATGATGTTCAGCGACGACTCGGTGGTCGACCAGGTGCTGCTGCGGTTCGGCATCGACACCGGCGGCTGGGCGGGCAACCCGGACTACTCGCTGATGATGCTGGTGCTGCTGGCCACGTGGCAGCTCGGCGCGCCGATGGTGATCTTCCTTGCGGGTCTCAAGCAGGTGCCGCGCGAACTGTACGAGGCGGCGGAGGTCGACGGCGCGAGCCGGTGGCGGCGGTTCCGGTCCATCACGCTGCCGATGATCTCGCCGGTGCTGTTCTTCAACCTGCTGCTGGAGACGATCAACTCGTTCCAGGTGTTCACGTCGGCGTACGTGGTCGGCGGGCCCAACGGGCAGCCGGCCGGGAGCACGCTGTTCTACACGATCTACCTGTTCGACCGGGGGTTCGGCGACTACCGCATGGGTTACGCGTCGGCGATGGCGTGGATGCTGCTGCTCGGCGTCGGCCTGGTCACCGTGTTCCTGTTCCGCACGGCGCGGGGGTGGGTCTTCTACTCCGGGGACTCGGGGGACAAGCGATGAAGCCGACGTTGGGGCGGGTGGCGTGGCACGTCGGCGTGCTGGCGCTGCTCGCGGTCGTGCTGTACCCGATCGTGTGGGTGGCGGCGGCGACGTTCAAGCCGTCCGAGGCGATCGTCGGCAGCCTGCAGCTGGTGCCCACGCAGCCGACGTTCGCGAACTACGAGCGCGTGTTCGACGGTGTCGTCGGCGTCGGCGTGGGGCGGTTCTTCTGGAACTCGGCGGTGCTGGCGGTGCTGTCGGTCGTGGGCACGGTGGCGTCGTCGGCGCTGGCGGCCTACGCGTTCGCGCGGCTGCGCTTCCGGGGTCGGACGGCGCTGTTCGGCATCATGATCGCGACGCTGCTGCTGCCGTTCCACGTGTTGATCATCCCGCAGTACGTGGTGTTCCAGAACCTCGACCTGGTCGACACGTACGTGCCGTTGCTGGCCGGGAAGTTCCTGGCGTCGGAGGCGTTCTTCGTGTTCCTGATCGTGCAGTTCATCCGGCAGCTGCCGCGCGAGCTGGACGAGTCGGCGAAGATCGACGGGGCGAACCACTGGCGGGTGTTCTGGCACATCATCCTGCCGCTGTGCCGGCCGGCGCTCATCACGACGGCGATCTTCACGTTCATCTGGAGCTGGAACGACTTCTTCGGGCCGCTGATCTACCTGAGCACGCCGGACAAGTACCCGTTGCCGTTGGCGTTGCAGTTGTTCATCGACGAGACGAGCGGGTCGGACTTCGGGGCGTTGATGGCGATGTCGATGCTGGCGCTCGTGCCGGTGATCCTGTTCTTCCTGTTCTTCCAGCGGTTCCTGGTGGAGGGCGTGTCGACGTCGGGGCTGAAGGGGTGAGGCGGTTCGCGTTGTTCGGTGAGTGCCTCACCGCGGGGCTGCTCGTGCTGCTGGCCGCCGTGCCGGTGGTGACGTTGATGCCGGCGCTGGCGGCGGGGTGCGCGCACATCAAGGCGCACGTGGACGGGGAGACGACGTCGGTGCGCGCGTTCTTCCGGCGCGTGCGGGCGGCCGTGCCCGGCGGGTGGGTGCTGTCGGTCGGGGTGGTCGTCGCGTTCGCCGTGCTGGCGGTGGACGTGGTGGTGCTGCGGACGCGGGTCGCCGGGGGCGGGGTCGTGGCGGTCGTGTGCGGGATGGCGGCGGTCGGTTTGGCGGTCGTCGTCCTTCGTGCGGCGGCGCTGTGGACGGCGGGGGCGCGGTGGTCTGCCGTCGTGCGTGCGGCGGCGCGGCGGGGCGGTTCGGACCTCGGCGGGTCGTTGCTGCTGGTCATGGCTCTGGGGATGCTGGTGGTGGTGACCTGGCAACTGCCGCCGTTGGTGCTGCCGATGCTCGGTTGCGTGCTGATGGCGGCGGTGGCCGTGGAACGCCGGCCCACTGCCCACCACGCGTCCGCGATCGACGGTGTCCGTCGTTGACTGCAGACCGCTGACCAGCGGTTATTGCGGGGCCTGGTGCCACTATCGGGTGATGTTGGGGCGGGGATCTCAGGAAAACGCCGTTATCGACCGATTCAAACGTCGGTTGGAACAACGAGGCCGGCAACCCAACCCCCGCCCCGCGCCATCCCCCTCACCCACCGCTCCACGACCACCCCACCCCGGCCACCGCCTCCAGCCACCGGGCCGCTCCCGACCCCAGCCCCCTCCCACTCCCCCACGGCCTGACACCGCTGCACCTACCGCCCCGCGACCGCTCCCCCGCTCCGTCCACCCGCTGGCTCCCCAGCCGCTCGCCCGCTCGCCGCCCGCTCGCCGCCCGCTCGCCAGCCGCTCGCCAGCCGCTCGCCAGCCACCCGCTCGCCGGCCACCCGCTCGCCGGCCGGACGGCGGGGGTAACGGAGCGGCTCTGACCGGCGCGACGTGACCATGCGGTCGGCGGGACGTGACCGTGCAGGCACGGTCTCCGGGCGGACGCGCGGTCAGGAGCTGAAGATCGTCCTCCGGTGCCACTCGAAGTAGGGTGCCGACGACGGGGTGTGGGCGGAGCACGAGCGTCCCCGCAGGCGAACGAGGCGGTCCCGGAGGGCACCGGCCGGGATGTCGTCCGGCGGCCGCGTCCGCACGAGGCCGTTGCCGTCGACGGTGATCCAGCCCGACTCGTAGAGCGCGTCACAGCCGAAGGTGCAGGCCAGCATCGCGATGTTGTCGAGGTCGCGGCGTTCGTCGTCGGTGCACAGCGCACGCTTCTTCACGTGCGCGGCGACGAGGAAGCGCATCGGGAAGGCGTCACCGCAGAGCGCGCACTCGGCCGAGTCGCGACCGCGGGCGAGCAGGTCTCGTAATCGGGACTGTTCGACCCGGACCTTCACCTGGGCGATCGAGTCGAGTTGGCCGTAGTGGCGGTTGCGGGCGACGTCGTCGGCCGATGGCTCGTCCAGGACGACGGTCGCGGGCCGGTCGGTGAACCGCGCGCCGGGCAGGACCGCCAGCACGGCACCCACGAACGAACTCCGGTATCCCAGCACCTCGGGCGTCACCCGCACCCGGCCCTGGGTGGCGAGCAGGTCCAAGCCCTCCTGCACCGCGTCGATCGGGACGGGTTGGCTTTGCGGGGATCGTCCGGTCCGGACCAGGGCGCTGCCGTCGCGCACGTCCACGATCGTGTTCGACTTGCCGGTCGCGGTGTGGATCTCGATTCCGATCAGGTCGGCGAGCAGGTCGACGGCGCTCGGTAGGGCGCGGGCGTGGCCGGGGTGGTTGGTCTGGCCGGTTGCCGGGAGTGCGGTTGGTGCGCGGTCGTCGTCGCCGCGCGGTGGGGATTCGGCGCGGGTCGCGTTTTCGGTCACGCCGCCCGGCGCGTCGCCGGCCAAGTCAGGGTCGCCGGCCAAGTCAGGGTCGCCGGCCAAGTCGGGATCGGCGGCCAAGTCCGGGTCGGCGGCCAGGTCGGGTGGGGTGTCCGAGAAGGGGAGGGCGGGCGGCGGGGAGGGAGGGGCAGGGTGGTCGTCCAGGTTGGTCAGGCGCAAGGCTTCCGTGGCCAGGTCGTCGCGGAAGAATCGGTTCAGCAGGGCTTGGACGACGGCACGGCGGGCGTCGGTGTCGGTGGCCAGCAGGTCGTAGACCGCCTGCGGCAAGCCGCCCAGCGGGTTGTGATCGTTCAGCCACCTCGTCGGCAGTGAGCCGTGGGCGCGGGGGATTTCGCCGGGCTCCTCCGGCAACTCCCACCAGCCTGTCCCGACCAACGCCAGGAACGGGTACTCCGGTGTCGGGCGGCTCCCTTCCCGGCCCAGGGCGGCGAACACGGCGCGCAACCGGGACTGCGCGTCACGCCAACGCACCAACCGCGGCAAACCCCGCTTCGCCCGGCCGATCGCCCACAGCAGCAAGATCCCCTGGTGCCGCACCGGCCGCTCCGGCGTCCCTCCCGGGGCCAACCGCCCGACCATCGCCACCAGGTCATCTCTCGCGACCACGCCGCACGCCTCCTCACCCACCCGGGCGACAGCATAAGCAGCCTGGGCACGACGCGCGGGGCCTTCAGGCGGTGTCGCGCAGGACCAGCGTGGACGGGTAGAAGGTCAGCGGTGCGGGGGTGTGGCGGTCCAGGGTGGCGGTGGCGGCGGCGGTCGCGATGGTTTCCACCGGGTTCGTGGTGGTGGTCAGGCCGGGACGGCTCAGGGCGGCGTAGGGGATGTCGTCGAAGCCGGCGACCGCGACGTCCCCCGGCACGTCCACGCCCGCCCGGCGCAGGGCGGTCAGCGCGCCCAGTGCCGACAGGTCGCCCAGCGCGAAGACGGCGTCCGTGTCGGGCCAGCGGGTGAGGAGTTCCGCGGTGGCGGTTTCGCCGCGGGTGGCGGTGAAGTCGCCCTCGACCAGGCGGGGTGGGTGGCCGGCGGCGTCCACGGCGCGGCGGTAGGCCCGCAGGGCGCGTTCGGTGCACGGGAGCCAGGGCGGGCCGGTGATCATGGCCACGCGTCGTCGGCCGGCGGCCAGCAGGTGTTCCACGAGGCGGGTGGTGGCGGTGCCGTTGTCCACGTCGAAGGACGGCACGTCGCGTGAGCCCACGCCGATGGCGACGACCCGGCCGCGCGCGGAGCGCGGGACGGTGGCCAGTGCCGGGCGGGTCGGGTTGACGACGACGATGCCGCCGATGCCCCGGTCCTCCGCCAGCCGGCCGAGTGCGCCGGGGTCGTGCAGGGGCAGCCAGTGCAGGGACACGCCGACGTCGCGCGCGGCGGCGGTGGTGGCGGTGGCGGCGAGGACGCGGGCGGCGTAGGGGTCGTTGAGGACGTGCGCGGTGGGGCCGCCGACGGCGACGGCGATGCGGGTGCCGCTGCGGGTGGCCAGGGCGCGGGCGGCGGCGTGGGGGGTGTAGGCGAGTTCGCGGGCGGCTTCGGCGACCTTGGCGCGGGTGCGGGGTGACGCGGGGCCTCGGCCGGTCAGGGCGCGGGAGGCGGTGGCCGGGGAGACGCCGGCGCGGCGGGCCACGTCGTCCAGGGTCGGCTCGGTTCGCGGGTTTCTCGCCACGGGAGGGATTTTGCCGCACGTCGGGTCGTCGTGGGCCGCGCGTCGGTGGCTGTGGGCCGCGGATCGACGGCTGTGCGGGTGAGGGGGGTGAGCGGACAGGGGGGTTGTGGTGGTAGCGCTTCCACGGCTGGGGTCGAGGCGGGCCGCACTGCACGGACCGGCGCGCTGCACAAGGGGCGGGACGGCAAGGCGTGCGGCGAGGGTTCGGGATCGAGGCGAACGGGGCGAGGTCACGTGGACGGGTGGAGAGAGCGCCGGATGGCGGGCACGGGGACGCGGCGCACCAGCACGGGGACGCAGCGCACGGGAACGCAGCGCACGAGCACGAGGGCTCAGCGCACCAGCGCGGGGATGCGGGGAGAGGGCAGGGCGGTCAGGGGCGCGGTGGTCGGGGTCGCGGTCACGTTCGGGCTCAACGGGGTCGCCGTGGCGTCCTGGTTCGCCCACGTCCCGGCCGCCCGCGAAGCGCTGGCCCTGGGCCCGCGCGAGTTGGGCCTCCTGCTGCTGGCGATGTCGGCGGGCGCGACGGTGTCGATGCTCACCGCCGGGGAGGTGACCCACCGGCTCGGCGCGCGACGCACGGTGTGCTGGTCGGCGGCGGGCGTGGCGGTCGGGTTGGGGGTCACCGGGGTCGCCGTCGGCAGCGCGCCTTCGGTGGTCGGGGCGGCCGTCGGGTTGTTCCTGCTCGGCTACGGGTCGGGCACGTGCAACGTCGCCATGAACGTCGAGGCGGCGGCGGTGGAGCGGGTGGTCGGGCGGACCGTGATGCCGCGGTTCCACGCGGTGTGGAGTTCGGGCACGGTGGTGGCGGCCGGGTTGGCGGCCGCGGCGGCCGTCGGCGGGATCCCGGTGACGGCGCACCTGGCGGGTGTCGCGGTGGTGACGGTGGTCGGCACGGTGGTGGCCGCACGGCGGTTCCGCTTCGCGGCCGCCGGCGGGAAGAACGCCAAGAGCGGTGTGCCGGCCGCCTGGCGCGAGCCGCGCACCCTGCTGATCGGGGTCCTGGTGCTGGTGCTGGCGTTCACCGAGGGCACCGCGAACGACTGGGTGGCGGTGGCGTTCGTGGACGGTCACGGGTTCGGGCCCGCGGCGGGCGCGGTGGTGTTCGGGGTGTTCGTGTCGACCATGACGTTCGGCCGGGTGGTGGGCACGGCGGCGTTGGACCGCTGGGGGCGGGTGCCGGTGGTGGCGGGCACGATGGTGTTGGCGGTCGGCGGGGTGGCGTTGGCGGTGTTGGCGTCACGGCCGGTGGTGGCCGTGGTCGGGGTGGCGTTGTGGGGGTTGGGCACGTCGCTGGGTTTCCCGGTGGGCATGAGCGCGGCGGCGGACGAGCACGACCGGGCGGCGGCGCGGGTGGGCGTGGTGGCGGTCATCGGGTACACCGCGTTCCTGGCGGGGCCGCCGGTGGTCGGTCTGCTCGGTGACCACGTGGGGGTGTTGCGGGCGTTGCTGGTGGTGCCGCTGGTGTTGCTCCCGGCGCTGGCGCTGGTGCCCGCCCTCCGCCCGCCGGGGCGGTAGGGCGGGCACCGGGCTCGTCACTCGGTGCGCAGCGCGGTGGCGGTGGACGTCCTGGCCGCCCACGTCGCGGGCAGCAGCGCGCCGAGGACGGCGATCAGCAGCCCGCCGACGCCGAGCAGCACCAGTCGCGCCGGGTCGTGGACGTCGAACGCCGAGGCGGGCAGGCCGATGCCGGCGCTCTCCCCCATCGCGGGCATCACCCACCCGTGCAGCGCGACGCCGGCGGGCACCCCGACCGCGCCGCCGACCAGGCCGATCAGGACGACGGAGGCGATCACCATCGCGGTGACCTGGCGCGGGGTCATGCCGAGTGCCCGGTGGACGCCGAGGTCGCGGACCCGTTCGCGGGTGTCGAGCACGACGGCGTTGAGCACGCCCATGGCGGCGACCGCGACGAGCACGAGGGTGAGGGTGGCGGTGAGGCCGTTGATCAGCAGGATGGTGTCGCTGAGCTGGTCCTGGCGGCCGGGTCGGGCGGTGGCGCCGAGCGGGGTGAGGGCCGCGTTCAGGTCGTCGAGGTAGGCGTCCACGTCGGTGCCCGGCCGTACCGCGATGTGGTGGACGGCGGGGCCCGTGCCGGCGAACGTGGCGGAGTCGGTGAGGACGACCATGCCGTCGTTGCTCATCTCGAACACGTCGCCGACGATGCGGAGCGTGACGGACTTGGTGCCGTCGTTGACCGTCACGGTGTCACCCACGCGTGCTCCGGTGGCGGTGAGGAACGGGGTGGCGGCGATGGCTTCGCCCGGTTGCGCGAACCACCGGCCGGAGACCATCTGGTAGCCGTCCCAGGTGGCGTCCCCGGTGAACGAGACGAGCATCGTCGTCCCGGTCACCCCGGCGACGGTGACCGGTGTCCGGGTCGTGCGGTACTGGGCCCGGGTCCCGGGCATCCCGTCGACCGCGGCGGCGACGGCGGCCGGGTCGCTGGGCCGTTCCTCGACGCGGGGTCGGGACCCGGAGCCGGGGTCGGGCGCGCCGATCGTCACGTCGGCCCGGTCGTGGTCGCGCGCGGCCTGCACCTGGTTGAGCGACGCGGCGAGGCCGACGGCGAAGGTAACGGCGGTGGCGCCGAACAGGACGGCGGCGGCCATGGCCGCGGCGCGGGCGGGTCGGGCGAAGGGGCGGGCGAGGCCGAGGCCGACGGGTCGCGGCACGGGGAGCCGGGCGGTCAGGCGGGCGGCCCGGCGGCCCCGGCCGGGTCGCGGGGTGCGGCCCACGGCGAGGGCGTCGGCGGTGCGCAGCCGCCCGGCCCGCAGCGCGCCGATCCACGCGGTCACGGTCACCAGGGCCAGTGCCCCGGCCGCGACGGCGACGTCCACCCACGGGGCCACGGCCAGCCCGACCGCGCCGTAGACCTCCTCGGTCTCGACCAGCACCGGGATCGCGAGGAGGTTGCCCGCGACGACGCCCACCGTGGTGCCGACCGCGGCCGGGATCAGCGCCTGGGCCAGGTAGGCGCGGACGACCTGGGCGGGGGTGAAGCCGAGCGCCTTGAGGATGCCGATGCGGCGGGTGCCCGCGCCGACCGCGCCCGAGACCACGTTGCCGACCACGAGCAGCGACATGACCAGGCCGAGGACGCCGAACGCGACGAGGAACGGCACGAACACGGCGACGGCGCGGTCGGCGGTCTTCTTGAGCACGAGCCAGGACTGGGAGCCGATCAGGGCGTCGGGCGGGACGGCGGCGGCCACCGCGGCGCGGCCGGCGTCGACGGCGGCGGTGGTGTCCGCGACGGCGAACCGGTAGAGCACCTGGTGCGCCTCGGGCGTGGTGATCCACGACGGCGGCGCCCAGGCGTCGGCCGTGCGGCTGACCGACCGGGCGACGCCGACCACGGTCAGCGCGGTGCCGTCGGACAGGTCGATGCGGCGGCCGACGCCGGAGCCGCCGCGCGAACGCGCGTAGGGGCCGTCGGCGGACACGACGACTTCGCCGGGCGCGTCGGCCCACGTGCCGTCGGTGAGGGTGACCGCGTCCACGGGGCCGCCGGGGTCGGCTCGGCCGACGACGGTGAGCGGCGGCGGGTCGCCCGGGCCGTCGCCGCGCGGGGCGACGGTGGTGACGGGGAACGGCCCGGCCGAGGCGGTGACGCCGTCGACGGGTGCGGTGAGCTGCGCGGCGGTGGCCTTGTCCGCGGCGAACCGGGCGGACAGGTGCGCGCCGCGCTGCTCGGCGAACGCCTCGTCGAACGGGGCGGAGGAGGCGACCAGCAGGGAGCCGCCGAGCACGGACGACGTGACGGCCATGGCGGTGGCGAGGCCGATCACGGTCGTCTGCACGCGGCGTCGTGCCACGCCGGAGCGCACGACGCGGCCCAGCGCGCTCATCGGGTCGGCTCCGGCGCGGTGTCGGCGGCGATCCGGCCGTCGACCAGGTGGACGGTGCGGCGGGTGCACGAGCGGGCCAGCGCCAGGTCGTGGGTGACGACGACGAGGGTCTGGCCCTCGGCGTTCAGCTCGGTGAGCAGCGCGCCGACGTCCTCGCCGGAGGCGGTGTCGAGCGCGCCGGTCGGTTCGTCGGCGAGCAGCAGCGCGGGCCGGTTCATCAACGCCCGGGCGACGGCTACGCGTTGGCGTTCGCCGCCGGACAGCCGGCCGGGGTAGGCGCGGGCGTGGCGGGCGACGCCGAGCCGGTCGAGCAGTTCGGCGGCGCGGGCGTGCGCCGCGCGCCGGTTCGTGCCGGTGAGCTGCGCGGGCAGGGCGACGTTGTCGGCGACGGTGAGGTCGTCGAGGAGGTTGAAGAACTGGAAGACCATGCCGATGTGGGCGCGTCGGTGGCGGGCGGAGGCGGCTTCGCCGAGCCGGTCCACGCGGGCGCCGGCGACGGTGACCTCGCCGGTGTCGGGCCGGTCGAGGCCGGCGACGAGGTTGAGCAGGGTGGACTTGCCGCTGCCGGACGGTCCGAGGACCGCGACGGCCTCGCCTTCGCGGACGGTCAGCGTCACGTCCCGCAACGCCGGTGGTCCGTCGTCGTAGCCGCGGCTCACCTCGCGCAGTGCGATCACGGGCGTGGTCATGGTCTGCTCCCCTGGGTCGTCCTCGGGCATGGCCCGGTGGACGCTAGGAGCGGGGCGGGCGGTGGCGCGTCGGTCCGCTGGGGCATTTCCGGTCGCCCGCGGGGATGAGGGCGGGCGGGTGTCATCCTCGCGATGTAGTCGAACGGTGGGAGCGAGGGGGTCGTCCGGGTGGATGTGGGGCGGTGGGAGGGTCGGTGAGAATGGCCGCGTGACGAACGCGCCGGTGGCGGACCGACTGCGGGCCCGGGTCGCGTCGGCGGTCGTGCCGACCGGTCCGCTGCCGCGGCCCGCGCCGCGCAACTACGTGTTCGACGTGGTGCTGGCGCTGGTGATCGGCATCGCGTCGGCGCAGTACGCGATCGCCGCGCAGGACGGGCCGCAGCACGTGGTGGTCGGCGGGCTGGTCGCGCCCGTGCCGCCGCAGCGGCCCGCGGACGCGTTCGGCGCGGTGCTGGTCGTGGTGGTGGCGGCGGTGCCGTTGGCGTTGCGGCGGCGGTACCCGCTGGCCGTGCTGTGGGTGGTGTTGTACGCGACGTTGGTGACGCCGTTCGACGCGCCGAGGCTCACGTTCTACGCGTGCGTCGTCGCGGCGTACTCGGCGGCGGCGTACAGCCCGTACCGGCCGCCCGCGTTGGCGAGCCTGGCGGTGGTGGTGCTGGCGGTGGGCGTGTTCCGGGACCCGGAGCTGCCGGTGGTGCCGAACCAGTACGTGCCGGTGCTGGTCCTGGTGCCGTTGGTGGTGGCGGCGAACGGGTTGCGCACGTGGAAGGTCCGCACGGACGAGGGTCGGGCGCAGGTGTCGGCGCTGGAGCGGGAGCGGGCGGAGGCGTTGCGGCGGGCGGTCGAGCACGAGCGGTCCCGGATCGCGCGGGAGCTGCACGACGTGGTGACGCACCACGTGAGCGTGATGACGATCCAGGCGGGTGCGGCGCGGAAGGTGATGGCGGTGTCGCCGGAACAGGCGCGGGAGGCGTTGTTGGCGGTGGAGGCGGGCGGTCGGGCGGCGATGACGGAGCTGCGGCACGTGATGGGGTTGCTCGCGGCGGGCGGTCCGGACCCGGCGGACCTCGCGCCGCAGCCGGGGCTGGACCAGGTGGAGGCGTTGGTGGCGCGGGTGCGGGACACCGGGGTGCCGGTCGAGTCGAGGGTGGTGGGGCGGCGTCGGCCGTTGCCGTCCGGGGTGGAGCTGGCGGCGTACCGGGTGGTGCAGGAGGCGTTGACGAACGCGGTGAAGCACGCGGCGGGCGGCGCCGCGGCGGTGACCGTGGCCTACGGCGCGGACCACCTCCGGGTGGAGGTGGAGGACACCGGCGGCGGGCCCGGTCCCGGCGCGGCGGCCGGCAACGGGCACGGGCTGATCGGGCTGCGGGAGCGCCTGGCCGTCTACGGCGGCACGCTGGACGCCGGGCCGCGGCCCGGCGGCGGCTACCGGGTCACCGCGTCGATCCCCCTGGAACCGGCCGCGGAGGCGTGGTGAGCCGCCCGTTGCGCGTGGTGGTGGCCGACGACCAGGTGCTGGTGCGGACCGGGTTCCGGATGATCCTCACCGCCGACGGCATCGACGTGGTCGGCGAGGCGACCAACGGCGTGGAGGCCGTGGAGGCGGTGCGGCGCACCGTGCCGGACGTGGTGCTGATGGACGTGCGGATGCCGGAGCTGGACGGCCTGGAGGCCACCCGGCGCATCCTGGCCGGCGCGGACGACGGGCCGCGGGTGATCATCCTGACCACCTTCGACCTCGACCACTACGTGTACGCGGCGTTGTCGGCGGGCGCGAGCGGGTTCCTGCTCAAGGACGTCACGCCGGAGCACCTGGTCGCCGCGGTCCGGATGGTGCGCTCGGGCGACGCGTTGCTCGCGCCCGCGATCACGCGCCGGCTGGTGGAACGGTTCGCGCACCGGGGCGGGGAGACCGCCGCGGTGCACCGCGACCTGGCCGCGTTGACGCCGCGGGAGCTGGAGGTGCTGCGGCTGTTGGCGCGGGGGTTGAGCAACGCCGAGCTGGCGGGCCGGCTGCACCTGTCCGAGGCGACCGTGAAGACGCACGTGGCGCGCATCCTGGCCAAGCTCGGGTTGCGCGACCGGGTGCAGGCGGTGGTGGTCGCCTACGAGACGGGTCTGGTCACGCCCGGTGCGGAGGGGTGAGCCGCTTCCGTTCGCGCGGTGGCGCGGGAACGCGGTCAAGCGGGCGGCAGCGCGCGGGAACGCGGTCGAGCAGGCGGTGACGCGGTCGAGCAGGCGGCGGACGAGGACAAGCAGGCGGCGGGCGAGGACAAGCAGGCGGGCGGGGTCACGATCGGGCGGGCGGTGGCGCGGCCGGGCGCGGTGGTGTCCACTGTGGAGCGCCGAGCCGGTCGGCCAGCTCGCGTGCCCGGCGGTGGTGGGCGGCGGCTTCGTCGTGGCGGCCGAGCAGGGCGGCCAGCGTGCCGAGGTGGTGGGCGGTCGGTCCGAACGAGACCAGGCCGCTGCCCGCGCCGGCCAGCTCGTCGGCGGCGGGCAGGAGGGCGTGGTAGAGGCGGGCCGCGGTCGGCCGGTCGCCCGCTTCGACGGCGAGCGCGGCGTGCAGGCACGTCCTGGCCTCGAACAGCAGGTCGTGCGGTGAATCGGGGACGACGGCGGCGAGCGCTTCGGCCCGCTTCCCCTGTGCCAGCAGGGTGATGGGGCGCGCCCACGGCTCGTACGGGCCCCAGTCGGCGTCCGGGACGACCTCCCCCAGGCTCAGCAGGGCCAACGGGAGGATGCCCCGCTCCACACCGGGCATGCCCGCGCCGGTCAGGCGGGACGCGGCGGCCCGGTAGGCGGCCGCCGCCTCGGCACGGCGACCCGTCACGGCGAGGCGCAGCGCGGCGTACCAGGTCGTAAACACGCCGACCAGCGGCAGGTCGTGGCGGTCGGCGAGGGCGTCGGCCGCGGCGGCGTGGCGGTCGGCGGCGGGCAGGTCGGCGAGCGCGGTCCGGGCCTGGACGGCGATCAGGTGGCCGAGGACCTCGAACGTCACCAGGCCGTGGCGGGCGGACAGGTCGAGCAGTTCGTCGCCGAGCCGGGCCCGGTCGGGTGCCAGGCCGGCGCGGTGGCACGTCTGGAGGAACCGGCCGTTGAGCGCCAGTGCGAGCAGTGGCGGGTCGTCCAGGCGGCGGGCGATGACCTCCGCCTCCAGGGCCGCGGCCAGACCGCGCCGGCCCGGGTCGGCGCGGCGTTCCATCGCGATCGTGACCAGCAGGCGGGCGCGGTCGGCGTCGTGCCCCGGGGGTAGGGCGCGCAGCGCGCGTTCGGCCGCGTGGACCAGGCGGGCGGACAGGGCTTCGTCGTCGTTGGTGGTCCACAGGGCGGGCACGTCGAACGAGCCGATCGTGCGGGCGGTCAGCACCGGGTCGTCCTCGACCTCCGGGATGGCCTCCGCGCGGTGGCGGCGGGCCTGCTCCAGGTCGCCGGTCACGGCCAGCGCGCGCACCAGGCCCGCCACGGCGGCCGGCCGGTCGGCCGGCGCGGACCGGTCCAGTGTCTCCCGCCACAGCGCCGCCGCCTGGTGGGGCGCGAACCGGCGTTCGGCCCGTTCGGCGGCGGCCCGGGTGTAGCGGGCGGTGCGGGCGTCGGCGACGCGGCGCCCGGCGCGCAGGAGGTGGTGGGCGAGGGCGTCCACGTCGTCGGGCCGGGTCCGCTCCAGGACGTCGGCGGCCTCGGCGTGCCACCGGGCGCGGCGGGCGTGGGCGATGTCCTCGTACAGGGTCTCCTGGACGAGCGCGTGGGCGAACCGCAGGCGGTCCGGGGCGGGCTCGACCAGGAAGCCCGCGCGCAACGCCGACTCGACGGAGTCCAGCACCGCGTCCTCGTCGCCGGCCAGGGCGACCAGCACGTCGAGGTCGACGTCGCGGCCGAGGACCGACGCCTGCCGCAGGTGGGTGCGGGCGGTGTCGGTGAGCCGGGCGAGGCGGTGGCGCAGGACGTCGCGGACGCCGGCGGGGACGCTGCGCAGCTCCGGGTCCGCCTCCCACAGGCGGGTCAGCTCGCGGACGAAGAACGGGTTGCCCGCGCTGCGGCCGTGGATCGCGCGGACGTCGGCCGGGGTCGGCTCGCGGCCGGTGAGGGCCTCGACCAGCTCCCGCACCCGGGCCTCGGGCAGGCCGCCCGGGTAGACGCGGGCGGGCTCGGCGCGGGCGGCGCGGGCCAGGGCCGCGGTCAGGGCCGGGGTGATCTCGGTGGAGCGGTAGGTGGCGACGACGAGCAGGCGTCCGGTGTCGGGGTGGGCCAGGGACGTGAGCAGGTCGAGGGTGTCCTCGTCGGCCAGGTGCACGTCGTCGAAGACGAGCAGGACCGGGTGGGGGATGCCGGCCAGGTAGGAGGCGATGGCGCGGTGTCGTTCGAAGCGCGCGGCGGGGGTCGGCGGGGGTGGGTGCCCGGCGGCGGCGAGGGTCTGCTGGATCCGGGTCCACGGCCAGGCGGTGGGCGCGCCCTCGGGGCAGGTGGCCCAGGCGGTCGTCCAGCCGGCGGCGGCGAGCCGGTCGGCGAACACCCTGACCAGCGCCGTCTTGCCGACGCCCGCGGTGCCGGACACCAGCACCAACCGGGCCTCGCGCGCGGCCTGGTCGAGCTGCGCCAGCTCGGCGTCCCGGCCGACGAACGGGTGCGGCGCGGCCGGGGGCAGGTCGAGCGGCACGGCGGGCGAGGTCGGGGGCACCGCCGGGACGACGGGCGCGGGCGCAGCGGCGGCCGGAGCGTCGACCGGGGTCCGGGCGCTGGGCGCGGCGGCCGACGGCGGAGCGGACGGCGACCCGGCGGCGGTCGGGTCCGCGCCGCCGGCCGGCGGGACGGCGGCGGGCGAGACGGCGGGCGGGGTGGGGGCGGGTGGGGAGGTGGCAGGCGAGGTGGGGTGGACCGGTTGTGCGGGGGCGGCGGGCGAGGCGGTGGCGGGCAACCCGGTGGCAGGCGACCCGGCAGCGGGTGGCCCGGCAGCGGGTGGCCCGGCAGCGGGTGGCCCGGCAGCGGGTGGGGAGGTGGCAGGTGAGGCGGGGTCGACCGGTCGTGGGGCCGCGGGGGCGGGGGCGGTGAGGGCCGGGTCGTGGGCGAGGATGGCCGACTCCAGGCGGCGCAGGGCCGGGGCCGGGTCGACGCCCAGTTCGGCGCGCAGCACGTCGCGGGCCTGGCGCAGCGTGGCCAGCGCCTCCCCCTGCCGCCCGGTCCGGTACAGCGCCAGGGCCAGCAGCCGGCGGCCGTCCTCGCGCAGCGGGTGCGCGGCGACGTGGTCGCGCAGGTCCGGCACCGACTCCCCCGCCTCGCCGAGCGCCAACGCCGCCTCGGCCCGCCGCTCCACCGCCAGCAGCCGCAGCTCGTCCAGCCGCGCGGCCTCGCCCCGCGCCCACGGCCGGTCGGCGAACTCCGCGTAGGCGGGACCGCGCCAGAGCCCCAGCGCCTCCCCCAGCGCCGTCCGGGCCTCCCCGGGCCGCCCCTCGGCGAGCGACCGCGCCGCCCCGGCGACCGCCGCCTCGAACCGCCACGCGTCCACCTCGTCCGCCCGCAGCGCGTACCCCGGCGGCACGGTCACCAGCAGCCGGGCCGGGGTCCGCGGTGGGCGGTCCGGTTCGAGGGCCTTCCGCAGCGCGCCCACGAACGTCTGCACCGCGCCCTGCGCGCGGTCCGGCGCGTCGCCCTCCCACAGGTCGTCGATCAGCCGGGTGACCGGCACCACCCGCCCCTTGGCGACGAGCAGCCGCGCCAGCACGGCCCGGTGCCGCGGGCCCTTGAGGTCGACCGGCCCGCGGTCGCCCACGGCCTCCAGCGGCCCCAGCACCCGGAAAAGCACCATCGCCGACAACGTACCCCCGTGCTGAGCCGACGCTGATCGGCCGCTGATCGGCCTCGCCGAGGGTGGTGGGGCAAGCCGAACCACCGAGGAGCGAGCATGATCAGCGAGTTCACCCGGCAGCGCGTCACCGTCGCCGACGGCGTGGCGCTCAACGTCGCCGTGGGCGGGTCGGGCAGCCCCGTCGTGCTGCTGCACGGGTTCCCGCAGACCCACCTGATGTGGCGGCACGTCGCCGCCGACCTGGCCGCCGACCACACCGTCATCTGCCCCGACCTGCGCGGGTACGGCGCCAGCGACAAGCCGGCCGACGACGGCCGGACCTACGCCAAGCGCACGATGGCCGCCGACGTCGTCGCCCTCGCCCGCGCGCTCGGGCACGACCGCTTCGCGCTGGCGGGCCACGACCGGGGCGCGCTGGTGGCCATCCGGGCGGGCCTCGACCACCCGGACGCGGTCACCCACCTGGCGTCGCTGGACGTGCTGCCGACCCTGGACATGTGGGACGTCCTGCACGGCACGAGCGCCGCCGTCGGCTTCCACCTGTACCTGATGGCGCAGCCGCCCGGCCTGCCGGAGGCCATGATCGCCGCCTCGGCGGACGCGTTCTTCGGCCACTTCCTCGACCTGTGGGCGACCGACCCGGCCGCGATCCCGGCCGACGTCCGCGCCGCGTACCTGGAGGCGTCGCGCGAGGCGGTCCCGTCGATCGTGGCCGACTACCGCGCCTCCGCCACCGCGGACGTGGCGGACGACCTGGCCGACCGGGAGGCCGGCAACCGGCTGCGCATGCCGGTGACCGTGCTCCAGCAGGACTGGGGCGCGGCGCTGGGCTTCGACGCCGCCGCCCGGTGGCGCGCGTGGGCCCCGGACCTGGAGCACCGGACCGTGTCCTGCGGCCACTTCATGGCCGAGGAAGCGCCCGGTGAGGTGGTCGGGGCGCTGCGCGACCTGCTCCGGCGCTGACCGGCCCGGGAAGACGCGGGGGACGCCCTCAGCCGGCGGACCGCCGGTCGGACGACTCGGCGGCCCGCCGGGCCCGCAGCGAACCCGGGCGCGCCTTCACCGAGGGGTCGCGCCGGGTCCGGACCAGGCTCGCCACCGTCACGACCGCCAGCACGACCACGATCACCCCGAGGCTGAGCAGCGTCGGCACCTGCGGCACGCGCGGGTCCACGTCCTCGTGCGCCCAGTGCAGCACCAGCTTCACCCCGATGAACGCGAGGATCAGCGACAACCCGGTCGACAGGTACACCAACCGGTCCAGCAGGCCCTTGACCAGGAAGAACAACGCCCGCAGGCCGAGCAGCGCGAACGCGTTGGCGACGAACACGACGTAGGGCTCGGAGGTGATGCCGAAGACCGCGGGGATGGAGTCCAGCGCGAACAGCACGTCGATGCTGCCGATCGCGAGCAGCACGAGGAACAGCGGCGTGGCGACCCGCCGTCCCCCGGTCCGGCTGAACAGCTTCCCGTCGTCGTAGTCGTCGGCGAAGGGCAGCACCCGGCGCGCGGTCTTCACCACGACGTTGTCCTCGACGTCGGGCTCCTCGTCGCGGTGCCGGAACAGCTGCACGGCGGTGTAGAGCAGCAGCAGTCCGAACAGGAGGAAGACGAACGAGAACATCGACAGCAGCGTCGCGCCGACGGCGATGAACACCGCCCGCAGGGCCAGCGCCAGCACGATGCCGAACGTCAGCACCTTGTGCTGGTGCTCCTCCGGCACGGCGAACGTGGACATGATGATCACGAACACGAACAGGTTGTCGACCGACAGGCTCTTCTCGACCAGGTAGCCGACGAAGAACTCGGTGCCCGCGTCGCCGCCGTGCCGCAGCGTGAACCACACCCCGAACGCCACCGCGAACAGCACGTAGAACACCGACCAGGCGGTCGCCTCGCGGATGCCGACCCGGTGCGGCCGCAGCGCGGCCAGCGCCAGGTCCACCGCGAGCAGCGCGACGACCAGGCCGATGGTGATCCCCCAGGTGAGCCCGCTGATCCCGGCCACGGTCACCGGCCGGAGGTCGGCGGCTGCGGCGGGGGCAACGGCCGCGGCGGCACCGGCTCGGGGCCGGCGGGCTGCGGCCGGCGCGGGACGACGGGGTCCGGCGCCTGCGGGTCCGGCGGGTCCGGTGCGTGGTCCCGGGCGGTCATGGGTCGCTCCTCACGGCCGGGTGGGTACCCCGCCGCGCGGACCCGGTAACGCCACCCGGCCACCTCGCCACCCGCCCGGACGGCCGGCCTCGACGGCAAGGTTGACCGACGCTCGCCGACCCTCCTCCCGGCCGCCCGCCGGCGTCCGGGCCGCAGCCCTCGGGCGCGGGCGAACGGCCCGCCCGGACGCACTACTCCTCCAGCAGGTCGCCGAGGTCGCGCAGCGTGCCGGTGGCGGCGCGCAGCTCGGCCAGGGGCAGCCGGCCGCCCAGGTCGTTCGCCCACGCCGCCTGCCGCGCCTCGACCTCCCGCAACGCCGCCCGGCCGCGCGGGGTCGGGGCCAGCAGCCTGGCCCGCCGGTCGTCCGGGTTGTCCCGGAACACCGCCATCCCGTCGCGCACCAGCCCGGCCGCGGTCTGCCGCACCGCCTGCCTGGTCAACCCCATGGTCCGGGCCACCCGGGCGATCGTGCACGGCCCGTGGTCGACCACCCCGAGCACCTGCCAGCGCGCGCTGGTCAGGCCGGACGGCCCGGCCAGCCCGTCGCCGGCCGCGAGCAGCAGGCCGTTCACCCGGAACACCTCGACCAGCAGGTGCGAGAACTCCCGGCCGCGATCGGACAACTCGGTCACGCCCGACAACCTCCCAGATTGACAGGTACCTGTCAAAAATCGAGGTCCCGGTTGGACAGGAACCGCAGGTACTCGTCGCGGTCGAGCGGGTTGCCGTCGGTCCGGGCCCTGGTCGGCGCGGGGCCCCGGACCGGTCGGGCCGGGCCGGGCTCGTGCCACGCGCTCCCCTCGCCGCGGGTCAGGCCGGGCAGCGCGGACACCAGGTCGTGCAGCGAGCGGGCCGGCAGGTCGCCGGGCACGAGCCACCCCGTTCCCGACGCCACCGGCGGGCCGAGCGTCGCGCCCAGCGAGAGCAGCAGGCCCGTGACGGCGCCCAGCGCGTCCTCCGGCGCCTCCACCTCGACCCGGTGGCCGGGCTCGTGGACCACGCTGCCCGCCCGGCGCAACGCCTCCAGCACCACCATGGGCGTGAGATCGCGGAAGTCGGCGGCGGTGGTCATCGGCGCTTCGCAGCCGACGTGCGTGATCGTCACCGCGCAGTCGGCCACCTCCCAGCCGTGCAGGCCCTGCCGCAGCGTCGCGGTCACCGCGTCCTCGATGGCCCGGTGGTAGGACTTCGGCAGCAGGCCGAGCTGCGCCTCCCGGACCACCCGGTTGCCGGCGCCGGGCGGCCGCGGCTCGACCCGGATGCCCACCGTCTGCCAGAAGTCGTTGGGCCCGCGCGGGACGAACTCGTGCCGGGCCTCGCCGCGGCCGGCGGGCCGTTCGAAGTACACCGGCCGGGCCTGCTCGAACACCGCCTCGACGCCGAACTCCGCTGCCAGCCGCTCGGCGAGCACCTCCCGCTGCACCGCGCCGTACAGCAGGACGGACGTCGAGCCGTCGCCCACCGCCCTGGTCCGGATCAGCGGGTCCTCGTCGGCCAGCCGGGTGAGCGCGGCGTGCAGCTCGGACTCCCGGCCGGGTCGCGCGGGCCGCACCACCGACTCCAGGACCGGCGGCGAGAAGTGCCGGCGGGGGCCGTCGTCGTCCGGGCCGAGCCGGTCGCCCACGCGCACCCGCGGCAGGCCGCGCAGCCTGCCGATGCCGCCCGCGACGAGCGGCCCGGCGCCACCGCCGACCACCTCCAGCCCGGCCACGCGCCCCCGGTGCTCCTCGACCGCGCCCGAGTCGTCGCGCCGCCGGAACGCCACCCGCTGCCGGGCGCGCACCGTGCCGGAGAACAGGCGCAGGTAGGCGACCTTCTCGCCGTTGGCGGCGCGTTCGACGGCGAACACCGTGCCGCGCGGCTCCCCCGGCGGCGCGGGGCGCGGCGCGAGGAACCGGCGCACCCCGTCGACCAGCCCCGCCGTGCCCGCGCCCGACAGCGCGGAGCCGAAGAACACCGGGTGCACCAGCCCCCGGCACGTCTGGTCGCGCAGCAGCGCGGGCAGGTCGTCCGGCGCGTCGCCCGCGAGCACCCGGTCCAGCACCCGCAGGTCGTGGTCGGCCAACAGCTCGGCCACCTCCGCGGCGAACCCGGGGTCGGCGAACGACCGGGGCACGACGGCCGCGTCCCGTGCGCCCAGCCGGTCCACCCGCGCCATCGGCACGACGGCGGGGGTGAGCCGGCGCCGGATCTCGGCGAGCAGGTCGTCGTGCCGCGCGCCCGCGCGGTCCACCTTGTTGACGAACAGCAGCGTCGGCAGGCGCAGCCGCGCCAGCGTCCGCATCAGCACCCTGGTCTGCGCCTGCACCCCCTCCACCGCCGAGAGCACGAGCACCACGCCGTCGAGCACGGACAGGGCGCGTTCCACCTCGGCGATGAAGTCGGGGTGCCCCGGCGTGTCCACCAGGTTCACCTGGAGGTCGCCCAGGACGGGGTCGGTCAGCGCGAACCACGCCACGGCGGAGCGGATCGTGATGCCGCGGCGGCGTTCCAGCTCGCCGCTGTCGGTCTGCGTGTCACCGGCGTCGACGCTGCCCAGCCGCGGGATCCTCCCGTGGTCGAACAGCAGCCGCTCGGTGAGGCTGGTCTTACCGGCGTCGACGTGCGCGAGCACGCCCAGGTTGAGGGTTCGGGCGGGAATGGCGGACCTCGGAGGTGTGAGCAGTGGCATCGGGACGGAGCACACCGTCGAGTCGCCGCATCTCACTTCCTCCTCGGAGCCGGATTCCCGCGCGGACGACGTCAGGGTAGGGCGGACGCGCGCCTCCCGCCGAACGGGTTTCCCGGCCGACTCCCATACCACGGCCTGTTCTGTCGGAAAATCTCCCACTTGGCCGCTGTGCGGTGACAAGCGGACACCTAAGCTGCGAATCCGACGATCCCTGCCGTCGAAAGGACCTCCCCCATGCGCACCGGACGATTCCGCGCCGCACTCGTGGCCGCGGCCACCGCACTGCTCGCCGTCACCGGCGCGACGACGGCCGCGGCGGCTCCCGCCCAGGCCGTCGAGGACACCGTCTTCGCCCCCGCCGCCGACACCCCGGTCACGGCGCTGGTCACCAAGCTCAGCCACTCGCAGGCCGCGTCCCGCTTCCGCACCGCGGGCATCACGTGGTCGTCCAGCGGCGGGTGCAGCGACCGCAACAACTCCACCTGCACGTCGTTCGAGCAGATCAACCTGACCACGGTGCAGGGCGCGGAGACGCTCAAGCGGGCCACCGGCTGCGCCCTGAACATCACCGGCGGCACCGAGACCGGCCACGCCAGCGGCACCTACAGCCACTGGAACGGCTACAAGCTCGACTTCAGCCTGTCGACCTGCCTGGGCAACTACATCCGCGGCACGTTCGGCTACATCGGTGGCAACAAGTGGCAGTCCGGCTCCGGGAACGTCTACTACCTGGAGAGCAACCACTGGGACGTCACCTACTACAACTGCGGCGGCTGCTGACACCGCCGCGGGAACGGGGGACCGGCCGCGGCCGGTCCCCCGTTCGTCACCCGAAGACCCGCACCCCCGGCAGGCCGACCGGGTCCGCGTCGTCCGACGACGGCGGGCCGATCCCGTGGTTGATCGCGGCCACCGACTCCCACGGCGAGGCGTGGGAGGCGGACGCCGCGAGGTTCCCGGTCCGACACCTCCCGCACACCCGGACGACCCGGTGGACGGCTCCCGCGAACATCGGCCCCACGGTGTTCACCGACGACGACGGCCAGTCCTACCTCTACTGGGACCGGGAAGGTCCGGCCGCCGGCGGGAACGCGTGCGGCGGGACCGGTGTCCCCGCGCGGGAAGGGCGCGGGGCACCGGTCGTCGGCGATCAGCGGCCGTAGCGGCTCTTCAGGTGCCGCCACCAGTCGCGGAACATCCAGGCGTCGAACTCCGTGATCGTGCTCGCGCTGCCCGCCTTCATGAGGAAGCCGCCCACGCCGGACGGCGTCCAGTCGTAGAAGTCGTCCAGCCCGAAGGTGTGGCCGATCTCGTGCAGCAGGATGTGCACGTTCGGCGAGCCCAGGTTGTTCACGAAGTACTCGCTGCCGAGGCGCTGGCCCCAGTCGCCGCCCGCGCCGCCGCCCATCCCGGCGGTCAGCCACAGCGACTGGTCGTAGTGCCGCGCCACGCCGCCCGGGCAGTTGCGGTACTGGCCGTCGCGGACGAAGAACCGGCCGCACGGCTCGGCGCACTGCGGCGCGTTCTCCCGGATGTTGTTGACGTAGATGTCGACCGAGTTGTCCGTCCACTGCAACGTGGCGCGGTCGCGGACCGCCCAGCCGACCACCCTGACCGGCACCTCGGCGTAGGGCCAGTTGTTGTGGCCCACCATCAGGTCCATCCACTTCCCGTACTGCTCGGCGAGCTTGGCGTGGACGCGGTCGCGCAGCGAGGCGCTGACCGGCGCGGACGAGTCCCACCGCACGCAGAAGTTCAGGTAGCCGCCGTTGACGAACACCTGGTCCCAGCCGTAGTTGCGGAACCCGTACAGGTTGCCGTAGGTGCTCTCCTGGTGCGACCACACCTGGTTCAGCGGGGTCACCAAGTTCGCCGGCGGGCTCCAGGTCGCCGGGTTGGCGGCGACCGCGACGTCCCGCGACTGCCCGGCCTGCGCGACGCCCGCGCCGCCGAACGCCAGGGCGAGCACCAGCCCGCCCAGCACTGCTCTCTTCCAGGACCGCGACACTGCGATCCTCCTTCCGGTTGCCGTTGCTCCGACGTGACTGCGTTGCATGGCGGCGGGGATCGGGGAGCGGGCGGCCCGGTCAGGCGGTCGGCAACCGGACCCGCATGGTGGACGGGCCCCGGTGGGCCCAGCGGTGGGAGGGCACGAGGCGCAGCGGCGCGGTCCGGCCGTCGGCGAGCGCCCCGGCGCAGCACACCAGCGGCCCGCGCTCGACGGCCACGCAGCCGCGCGTGGCGTCGATCCTCGGGTCGGCGGCGGTGAAGCGGGGCCGCGCGGGCAACTCCAGCCGGACCTCCTCGCCGACCGCGAACGCCCGGCACACGACGATGTCGCCGACCGGCACCTGACGGCGGCCGCGGGTGGCGACCACGTTGTGGAGGATCCGCTCGATCACCTCGTCGTACCGGCCGTCGCCGGTGGCCGGCAGCAGCCGCCAGGCCGGCATGCCGCTCCCCCGTGACGCGCGCCGGCTCCACCGAAGCCGCCTCGATCCCGGGGTGGCCGCACACGGCGGACGTGCCGTCCGGGCCGGACGTCTCGCACACGTGGTCCGCGACCCGGCGGGCCACGGTGACCAGGTGACGCGCACCTCGTCCCGGCCGAGCAGCCTCCCGCGCGAAGGCACGAGCGGGCGTCCCCCGACAGCCGTGGTGCCCGGCGACGTCACCGTCATCTGCGTGCCTCCCCGCGGTCGGTGTGCCCAGTCAGCACTCTGGCAGCCGAAAACCTTTTCGGCAATCGTCCTTGTGGACGCTCGAAGCCGTGCACCACCATGGCTAACCCGGTGTTGACGAGCTACTACAGTCGATTCGACGTTCGACAAACGTTTCGAAAGGCTTTCAATGGGCAGGCGGCGACCCGATGCGGTGCCCCTCGGCGACGTGGCGCGGCCGGCCGGGGTGTCGATCTCCACGGCGTCCAAGGCCCGTCAACGCCCGGGACGAGGTCGCGCCCGCCACGCGAAAACGCGTGCTGCGGCGGAGTTGTCGTTTCAGCCCAACGCCCTGGCCCGCGGCCTGATCTCGGGGCGCACCCGCACCGTCGGGCTGCTCACCGACGAACTGGGCGGCCGGTTCGCGATCCCGATCCTGCCGGGCGTGGAGAACGCGTTGGCGACGAGCGGATGTCGGTGCTGCTGTGCGACGCGCGCGGTGACGCGATCCGCCGCCGGCACTACATCGGCACGCTGCCGGCCCGGCAGGTCGACGGGTTCATCGTCCTGGGCGACGACAACGACGTGCGGCCGTCGCCGACCCGCGACATCCCGGTGCCGGTCGTCTACGTCCACTGCGAGTCCAGCGACCCGGCCGACCTGTCCGTGATCGCCGACGACGAGGGCGGCGCGCGGCTCGCGGTCGAGCACCTGGTGTCGTTGCGGCGCAAGCACATCGGCCACATCACCGGGCCGCGGACCTACCGCGCCGCACCGCGTGCCGGCCGAGTCCAACGCCCACCGCGCGAGAGTCCAACGCCCACCGCGCGAGAGTCCAACGCCCACCGCGCGAGAGTCCAACGCCCACCGCGCGAGAGTCCAACGTTCACGAGCCGTGAGTTCAACGCCGAGCGTTGAATCCGGGTGCCGTGAGCGTTGGACTCTCGTGACGCGAGCGTTGGACTCTCGTGGTCAGGAGAGGGTGGCGGGGACCTTGTCGCGAGTGGACCCGGCGGCGTCGGTCGGGTGGGTCGTGGTCGCGGTGCCGCGGAAACCGCGCAGCCGCAGGCTGTTCGACACCACGAAGACCGACGAGAACGCCATCGCCGCGCCCGCGATCATCGGGTTGAGCAGCCCGGCCGCCGCCAGCGGCAGCGCGGCCACGTTGTAGGCGAACGCCCAGAACAGGTTGCCCTTGATGGTCGCCAACGTGCGCCGCGACAACCGGATCGCGTCCGCCGCCGCACGCAGGTCGCCCCGCACCAGCGTCAGGTCGCTCGCCTCGATCGCCGCGTCGGTCCCGGTGCCCATGGCGAGCCCCAGGTCCGCCTTGGCCAGGGCCGCGGCGTCGTTCACGCCGTCGCCCACCATCGCGACGACCTTGCCCTCGCCCTGGAGGCGGGCGACGACGTCCACCTTGTCGCGCGGCAGCACCTCGGCGATCACCTCGGTGATCCCGACCTCCGCCGCGACCGCGCGGGCCGCCGCCTCGTTGTCACCGGTCAGCAGCACCGGCGTCAACCCCAGGCCGCGCAACTGCCGAACGGCCTCCGCCGACGTCGGCTTCACGGTATCCGCGACGACCAGGACCGCCCGCGCCTCGCCGTCCCAGGCGACCAGGACCGCGGTGCGGCCCTGCTCCTCGGCCGCGCGCTTGGCCTCGGCCAGCGGGCCGTCCAGGTGCACGCCCCACTCGGCCAGCAGCCGCTCCCGCCCGACGACGACCGCGTGCCCGTCGACCACGCCCTGCACGCCGAGCCCTTCCAGGTTGCGGAAGTCCTCCACGTCGGGCAGGTCGCCGACCCGCTCCGCCGCGCCGGCCACGACCGCCTTGGCGATCGGGTGCTCCGACGCGTGCTCCAGCGCCCCGGCCAGCCGCAACGCCTCGTCCTCGGTGACGCCGGCCGCGACGTGCGCGGACACCAGGCCCATCCGCCCCGTGGTCACGGTGCCGGTCTTGTCCAGCACCACGGTGTCCACCCGGCGGGTCGACTCCAGCACCTCCGGCCCCTTGATCAGGATGCCGAGCTGCGCGCCGCGCCCGGTGCCGACCAGCAACGCCGTCGGCGTGGCCAGCCCCAACGCGCACGGGCACGCGATGATCAGCACCGCGACCGCCGCCGTGAACGCCGCCGACGCCCCGCCGCCCGCGCCGAGCCAGAACGCCAGCGTGCCCACCGCCAGCGCGATCACGATCGGCACGAACACCGCCGAGATCCGGTCCGCCAGCCGCTGCGCCTCCGCCTTGCCGCTCTGCGCGTCCTCGACCAGCTTGGCCATCTGCGCGAGCTGCGTGTCCGCCCCGACCCGGGTCGCCCGCACGACCAGCCGGCCGCCCGCGTTGACCGTCGCGCCGACCACCGCGTCCCCGGGGCCGACCTCGACCGGCACGGACTCGCCGGTCAGCATGCTCGCGTCGACCGCCGAGCTGCCCTCGGCCACCACGCCGTCGGTGGCGATCTTCTCGCCCGGCCGCACCACGAACCGGTCGCCGACCGCCAGCTCGCCCACCGGGACACGGACCTCGCGGCCGTTCCGCAGCACGGCGACGTCCTTCGCGCCCAGCTCCAGCAGCGCCCGCAGCGCCGCACCGGCCCGCCGCTTGGACCTCGCCTCGAAGTAGCGGCCCGCCAGGATGAACGTCGTCACCCCGGCCGCGACCTCCAGGTAGATCGCGCCCGCGCCGTCGGTGCGGGAGATGGTCAGCTCGAACGGGTGCGTCATGCCCGGCACGCCCGCCGTGCCGAACAGCAGCGCGTACAACGACCACGCGAACGCCGCGATCGTGCCCATCGAGATCAACGTGTCCATGGTGGCCGCGCCGTGCCGCAGGTTCGTCCACGCGGCCCGGTGGAACGGCCACGCGCCCCACACCAGCACCGGCGCGGCCAGCGCCAGCGAGATCCACTGCCAGTAGGTGAACTGCAGCGCCGGGACCATCGCGAGCAGCACCACCGGCACGGACAGCGCCGCCGAGACGACGAGCCGCTGCCGCAGCGCCGCGGTCGGGTCCACTTCGGACTCGGGCTCCGGGTCCGCCGTCTCGACCGCGGGCAGCGCGGCCTGGTAGCCGGCGGCCTCCACGGTCTCCACCAGGGTCCGGGGATCCACGTCCGCCGGGAACGTGACGCGCGCCTTCTCGGTCGCGTAGTTCACCGTCGCGGTCACGCCGTCGAGCTTGTTCAGCTTGCGCTCGATGCGCGCCGCGCACGAGGCGCACGTCATGCCCGTGATCGCCAGTTCGACCTGCGCGTCAGCCATGACCGTGCCCTTCCTCGTCGTCGTGGTCCGCCGCGGTGGCGACGGTGAACTCGGCCGTGCGCACGACCCCGTCGTGCCGGAAGTCCAGGAACAGCCGGTAGCCGCCCGCCGACGGCACCTCGGCGACGAACGCGATCTCCGGTCCGGCGGGCGTCCGCCCGTCGCCGGGAGCGCCCTCGGGGTGCACGTGGAGGTAGGCCAGGTCGCCCTGGCGCAACGCCACCAGGTGACCGTACGCCGACAGGTGCGGCTCCAGGTCCGTCACGGGCGCGCCGTCCTTGCTCACCGTCAACCGCACCGGCGAGCTGCGACCGGGCACCAGGTCACCGTCCAGTCGCACGCGGTAGCCGTCGACTTCGGCTTCCCGCGACAACGGGTGCGTGCGCGGTTCGTACGCGCCGGCCGCCTCGACGTCGACACCGAGCGTGGTCGCCTCGCCACCGGTCGGCGTGAAGTCGGCGAACACCCGGTAGGAGCCCGCTCCGGCGACGTCGAGCGACGTCGTCCACGTGCCGTCCGGCGCCATCTCCGGGTGGACGTGCCGGTAGCCGGACGTGTCGCGGCGGACCGCGATCAGGTGCATGCGCCGGTCGTGCTCGACGTCGAAGGCGGTGACCGCCGCGCCGTCGGGCCCCAGGACGCGGAAGGAGAAGGAGTTGGTCCCCGCGGTCAGCGTCGTGTCGGTGGGCGCGAGGGTGTAACCGCCCCTGGACGACGCCAGCCCCGCGGGCTGGTCCTGCGCGTTCCCCGCGACGGCGCCGCTGTGGTCGTCCCCGTGCCCGGCGTCCTCGGCGCCGGGCGCGCCGTCGTGACCGCTCGCGGCGGTCGGGACGGCGAAGGGACCGACAGCGCCACCGGCGGCCCAGGCGCCACCGGCGACCAGGGCCACCACCGCACCGTAGGCGGAGAGCTTCGCTGCTGTGTTCATCAGGTCCTCGAGACTGGTGGAGCGCCCCCCCCGCCGGGGGGCCGGGTGGGCCCGGGGGGGGTGGGGGGGCGGGGACGCCACCCGGGGGCGCCGGGGGGGGCCCCGGGGGGGCCGGGCGAGTGGTGGCCCGCGGGCGGGGTAGCC
>NZ_JBHYXZ010000082.1:32820-37612 GCF_042752395.1 Actinosynnema sp. NPDC059335
CCGCACCGTAGGCTGAGAGCTTCGCTGATGTGTTCATCAGGTCCTCGTGAATGTTGGAGCCCGCCTCGCGGCGGGGTCCGGTTCGGCCGCTGTGCCGTTGGTGCTCGTGCGACGCCACCGGGTACCGCCGGTGGTGCCGCGGTCGTGCCGTGCCGTGTCGTTCCCGGCGGCCGGTTCAGCCGGCGAGCGCGTAACCCGCCTCTTCGACGGCCGCGCGCACGTCCGCCTCGGCGACCGGGGTGTCGCTGGTCACCTTGACCGCGCCGGTCGGCAGGTCGACGTCCACACCGGTCACGCCGTCGATCTTGGTGACCTCCTCGGTCACGGACGCCACGCAGTGCCCGCAGGTCATGCCGGTGACGGTGAAAGTGGACTCGGCCATCGTGGTGCTCCTCGTTCGTCGGTCGGTTTCAGGACCGCACCAGGCGGGCGATCGCGTCGCTCGCCTCGCGGACCTTGGCGTCGGCGCCCTCGCCGCCCTCCGCGAGCGCGTCGGCGACGCAGTGGCGGAGGTGGCCGTCGAGCAGGCCCAGGGAGACCGCCTGCAGGGCCTTCGTGGCCGCCGCGATCTGGGTCAGGACGTCGATGCAGTACTCGTCGTCCGCCACCATCCGCTGCAACCCGCGGACCTGGCCCTCGACCCGGCGCAGGCGCTTGAGGACGTCGTCCTTGTCCGAGGTGTACCCCCGCATGTCCCACTCCCTTCGGCCGCTCGCCGCGTCCCGGCGTGGCGCCGTCACCGGTATTCATACCCCCAGGGGGTACCTGAGTCAACCGGGGGGCCGGGCCGGGTGACGGCGATCACGTGCCGACGGGACGGTGGCCGCACCCTACCCCCGTACTGTATCGGAGCCGGGGTGCGGCGACGCCGCCGGAAGGTCGTCCGGACAGGACGGAACGGTGCCGTTTCGCCTGGTGGCGGACCGCGGTCGGTCAGTCGGCGCAGCGGAAGCAGGAATGGGGCCCGACGGGCCGGGCAAAACCCCGCCACCCGGCGGCGACCGCGTCGGCCCACAGCGGTCTCCACGTCGCGTCGGTCCGGTCGTGCGCACGTCCGCAGTGGTCGCAGATGAGGACGAGCTGGGACACGTCGTGGTCACCGGGGATGGCCGTCACAGCGCGGGTACCGACTTTCCTCGTCGGGGCGGGGCGCCGCCGGCCGCGGGAGGCCGGCGGGTCGTGCACCCGGCGATTGTGGTGGCGACCCGCGCCGGGGCGGCCCGGAACCACCGCGCCGAACCTTGCGATCATCTTGCGAAACCTGCGCGGGGGGTGGCGGTCGGGCAGTCTGGGTGCCACCCCGACACGAGGATCCCGAACCGATGGACTTGTCCGTACTGCTGGTCGAGGACGACGAGCACATCCGCCAGGCGCTGGGACTGGCCCTGGACGACGAGGGCTTCGCGGTCAGCGGCGTGATGTCGGGCGAGGAAGCGCTCGACCTGCTGGAGACCGCCACGTTCGACGTGGTGCTGCTGGACCTCATGCTCCCCGGCGTGGACGGCCTGGAGGTGTGCCGCACCCTCCGGGCGCGCGGCGACCTGCCGATCATCATCGTGACCGCGCGGGCGGACGACGCGGACGTGATCGAGGGCCTGGAGGCGGGCGCGGACGACTACGTGACCAAGCCGCTGGTGGCGAGCGTGCTCGCGGCCCGGATCCGGGCGTTGCTGCGGCGGCGCGGCGGGGCCCGGCAGACCGAGGTGATCCGGATCGGCGAGCTGGAGATCCGGCCGGACGTGGGCACGGTGCAGCGCGGCGGGCGCGAGGTCCACCTGACCCGCACCGAGTTCCGGCTGCTGGTGGAGCTGGCGTCCGCGCAGGGCCGGATCGTGACCCGGGAGCAGCTCCTGCAGCGCGTGTGGGGCTACGACTACTTCGGCGACACGCGCCTGCTCGACGTGCACATCCGCAGGCTGCGCCGCAAGGTCGAGGCGAACCCCGACGAGCCGACGCTGGTGGTGACCGTGCGCGGGGCGGGCTACCGGATGGACCCGTGATGCCGCGGTTCTCGCTGCGCTGGCGGGTCGCGCTGGTCATGGGGCTGGGCTCGGTGCTGCTGACCAGCGCGGTCGCCGCGGCGATCTGGAACCTCACCTCCGGGTACATGCTGCGCCAGCGGGAGCAGAGCGCGGTGCGGCAGGCCGAGGTCAACGTCCGGCTGGTCGACGCGGCGCTCGGGGCCGGCTCGGACGGGCTGACCGGGCTGCTGACCGGCCTGACCACCGGCCCGGACTCCACCGTGCTGCTGTTCCACGGCGGCCAGGTGCTCACCAGCGGGCGGCAGGTGGACGCGCGGGTGCTGCCCCGGCGGCTGGTCGACCTGGGCCGCGCGGGCACGCCCGCCGCGCAGCGGCTCGTCGCGGACGGCATCCCGGTGCTGGCCGTGACGCTGCCGATCGGCTCGACCGACGGCGCGTACGTCGAGCTGGCGCCGCTGGCGCAGCTGGACCGCACGTTCCGGTTCCTCAGCGCCCTGCTGGTGGCGGTCACCGTGGCCAGCGGCCTGCTCGGGGTCGCGTTGGGCTCGTGGGCGAGCCGGCGGGCGCTGCGCCCGTTGACCGCCCTGACCAAGGCCGCGTCCCGGATCGCGGGCGGCGACCTGGGCGCGCGGCTGCCCACCCAGACCGACCCCGACCTGACGTCGTTGGCGAGGACGTTCAACGCGACCGCGGACGCGTTGGAGCAGCGGGTGCGGCGCGACGCGCGGTTCGCGGGCGACGTGAGCCACGAGCTGCGCTCGCCGTTGACCACCATGGTCAACGCCGCCGAGGTGCTGCGCCGGCGGCGCGCCGAGGTGCCCGGGACCGCCGGGCAGGCGCTGGACCTGCTGACGTCCGAAGTGGACCGGTTCGCGCGGATGGTGGTGGACCTGCTGGAGATCTCCCGCACCGACCAGCAGGTCGACGACCCCACGCTGGAGACGATCGACCTGGTCGCGTTGGTGCGCAACGTGGTGGCGGCCCGACCGGGCGGCCCCGTACCGCTGGAGACCGGCTCCCCGCCGCCGCAGGTGCTGGGCGACCGGCGGCGGCTGGACCGGGTCGTCGACAACCTGCTCGACAACGCCGAGCGGCACGCGGGCGGGGTGGTCCGCATCGGGGTGTTCTCGCAGGGCGGCAAGGCGCGGATCGAGGTGGACGACGCCGGCCCGGGGGTGCCGCCGGAGCTGCGGGAGCGCGTCTTCGACCGCTTCGCGCGCGGCGCGCGGGCCGGGCGGCGGGGCGCGGACACCGGCAGCGGGCTGGGGTTGGCGCTGGTCGCGCAGCACGTGCAGCGGCACGGGGGCGCGGTGTGGGTGGAGGACCGGCCGGGCGGCGGCGCGCGGTTCGTGGTCGAGGTGCCGGAGGGCGCGCGATGAAGCCGGAGGGTGCGCGATGAAGCCGGAGGGTGCGCGATGAAGGTCGTGGCGGTGTTGCTGGCGGTGTCGCTCCTGGTGAGCGCGTGCGGCGTGACGACCCAGGACGAACCGCAGCCGTTGGTCACGTCCACCGCCAACCCGGTGCCGACGCCGACGCTCACCCAACGGCCGGACCCGACCACGTCCTCGTCCGCCGACACGCCCTCGACCACCACCGGGCCGACGCCGACCACCTCGCCGTGACCCCTGCGCCGGGCCGCCGGGGGCCGACCGCCCGCCCACGCCCGCAACGCCGAACGGGCGACCTCGCCACGGCGCACCTGATCGACCGCCCGGAGCGTCGCGGCAGCGGCACGGGCGCGCATGATGGTCGGGTGCGCAGGCGCGTGTTGTGGGGGCTCGCGGTGGTCGCCATCATCGTGGTCGTGGTGTTCGGCGGCGCGTTCGCGTTCCAGCGCAAGCTGGTGTTCCTGCCCTCCGGCGGTCCGCTGCCGGCCGCGTCGGAGGTGCTCGACGGCGGCCGGGACGTCACGGTGACCACCGGCGACGGGCTGCGGCTGGCCGCCTGGCACTTCCCGGTCGACCGGTCGCGCGCCACCGTGCTCGTCGCGCCCGGCAACGCCGGGAACCGCCTGCTCCGCGCCCCGCTCGCCCGCGCCCTCACCGCCCGCGGCCTGTCCGTCCTGCTGCTGGACTACCGCGGCTACGGCGGCAACCCCGGCGACCCGACGGAGGCCGGCCTGGCGCTGGACGTGCGCGCGGCCCGCGAGTTCCTGGTCCGGGACGCGGGCGTGCCGCCCGACCGGCTGCTGTACCTCGGGGAGAGCCTCGGCTCGGCGGTCGTCGCGGAGCTGGCCGCCGAGCACCCGCCGGCGGGCCTCGTGCTCCGCTCGCCGTTCACGGACCTCGCGGCCGTGGGCGCGCGGCACTACCCGTTCCTGCCCGTCCGGTGGTTGCTGCTGGACGAGTTCGCCACCGAGCGGCACGTGGCGCGGGTGGACGCGCCGGTCACCGTCGTCTACGGCACGGCCGACTCGATCGTCCCGCCTGAGCAGAGCCGCGCGGTGGCGCGGGCGGCGGGCGGGCGGGCCGTCGAGGTGCCCGGGGCCGACCACAACGACCGCGTGCTGCTCGACGGCCCCGCCCTCCTCGACGCGGTCACCGACCTCTCCGGCTGAACGGCTACCAGACGTCGTCCGACGTCGGCCCGTCGTCGGGCAGCGGCACGACCCGGTGCTGGTCGGCCACGTCCGCCGGGTCCGCCTCGGGCACCTCCGGCTCCGGCTCGGGCCGCGCCCGGCCCACCGCGGCCTCCTCGTCGACGACCCCGGCGTCGGTCTCCGGCTCGGCGGGGCGCAACTGGTCCGGGACGTCGTTCCAGGGCTTCTCCAGGCTCATCAGCGTGATCCTCCACAACGGCGCGGGCAGGAC
>NZ_JBHYXZ010000083.1:0-16184 GCF_042752395.1 Actinosynnema sp. NPDC059335
GACGTGGACGGCGTGCGCGAGGCGCTGGCCGGGGGCGGCGGCGTGGTGGTGCCCCGCCGCGACCCGGCCGCGACCGCCGACGCGCTGCGGTCCCTGCTGTTCGACCCGGCCCTGCGCGCCGACCTCGCCGAGGCCGGCCGCGCGTCCGTGCGCCGGGAGCACGACCCGTGTCGGTTGATGCGGTCCTACGACGAACTGCTGCGCACCGCGATCGGAGCGTCATGAGGGATCTCAGCGGGTGGAAGAACGCCGCGCACCGGCGGGTCACGACCGGCCTCGGCGCGGCGCGGGACCTGGTCCGCCGCACCAAGCCGCGCGGCACGAAGAGGCGGGCCGTGCTCGGCGTCCTGCGGCGCCCGCCGGTCGTCAGCGCCGGCGTCGCGCTGCTCGTCGCCCTCGCCGTCGTGACCGCCGTCGAACTGGGCGGCGAGGAGTACCAGAGCCGCGTCGGCCTGCTCGCCGCGGCGACCGACCCCGGCGAGACCGCCCGCGCCGGCTACGGCGAGGTCGTCGCCCTGTCGCTGCCCGCCCTGGTCGAGGCCGCCCGCACGCCCACGGTGCTGCGCTCCGCCGCGGACGAGCTGGGCACCACCACCGACGAACTCGCCGGCCGCGTCTCGGTCGAGCTGGTGCCCGCGTCCGGCCTCGCCCGGCTGTCCGTGCGCGCCGCGACCGCCGACCAGGCCGCGCAGGCCGCGACCCGCATCGCGCGGACGATGGTGGAGGCCGAGCTGTTCGCCCCCGTCGCCCGGCTGCGCCTGCTCGACCGGCCCGAGACCACCCGCGTCTCGCCCGACCGGCCGCTGGCCTACGGCCTCGCCCTGGCCGCCGGGGTGCTCGCGGGCCTCGCCGCCTACGCCGTCGCCCACCTGCGCCGCACCCGCGGCCGCGACCAGGTGCGGGCCGCGCTCACTGCGGGCGGCGTGCGGCGACCGGTGACCGTGCTGCCCGACGACGACCCCGACCTCGCCCGCCGGCTCGCCCTGCTGTGCGAGGCCGCCGCCCGGCCCGCCCGGGTCGTGGCCGTGGTCCCGGAGCTGACCGACCGCGCCGAGTCCCTCGCCGACGAGCTGCCCGACAAGACCGGCGAACCCGCCGACGGCGACGCGGTGATCGCCGTCGTCCCCGCCGACAGCCGACGCCACGACGAGCTGGCGACCGTCGTCGCCGCGCTGCCCGCCCACTCCGCGCTCGTGGCGGTGGTGACGTGCTGAGGACCGTCGCGCTCAGGGAACGCACCGGGCTCCTCACCGCCCTGGTCGCGGTCGTCGGCGGCGTGGCCGCGTGGCGCGCGCTGCGCCCGTCGTGGCAGGCGCCGCTGCCGACCGCGGCGACCCTGGCCGAGGAACGGATGCAGGACTTCCGGGACGCCCTGTACTTCCCGATCCGCGAGTTCCTCGCCGGCGGCGACCCCTACCTGCCCCGGACCATGTTCGAGCACTGGCCGGTGCGGCAGGGCTTCAACCTCTACCAGCCCTACCACCTGCTGCTGCACGCGCCGTTCGCGCTGCCCGGCTACCGGGTCGGCGCGGTCGCGTTCGCGCTGGCGTCGCTCGTGCTGCTGGTCGCCCTCGCGGTCCTGGCCGCCGGCCGGCTGCGCCCGCACGTCCCGCCGGCGCTCGGCGTCGCGGTGATCGCCACCCTGCTCCTGCTCAGCCAGGTCGGCAAGGCGCAGCTCTACGTCGGCCAGGTGAACCCGCTGATCGCGGTCGGCGCGGCGGGCGCGCTGCTGGCCCGGCGCGACGCCCCCCGGTGGGCGGCGGTCGCGCTGGCGTTCGCCTGGCTCAAACCGCAGTTCGGCCTGCCGCTCGCGGTGCTGCTGTGGGTGCGGGAATCACGCCGGGTCGCCGTCGAGGGCACCGCGATCGCCGCCGTCGCGAGCCTCGCGGTGGTGGTGCCGCTGGTCGTGCGCGACGGCGGGGTCGGCCCGTTCCTGGACGTGATCGCGGCGAACCTGGAGCACGCGAGCCGGACCGCCTACGGCGCGGTGGACTCGATGACCGCGCAGCGGATCGACCTCGCCGCCGTCTGGTACCGCGTCACCGGGTGGCTGCCGTTCGGCGCGGAACCACTGGCCCTGCTCGGCGTCCTGGTGGCCAGCGCGGTGCCGGCGCGGCGGCTGGACCGGATGGGCGAACCGGCCGCGGCGGACCTGCTGACCTGCGTCGCGGTCGTGGTGGCGGTCGTGCACCAGCCCGGCGACGTGCTGATCGCCGTGCCGTCGCTGGTGGCGGTGGCCGCGCTGTGGTGGCGGTGCCGCGGCCGGGGCGGCTGGGGGCTCATGGGACCGGCGCTGCTGCTGCTCGCCGTCCCGTTCGCGCACCTGCACTTCGTCGGCCAGGCCGTCCGGGCAATCGCCGGCGCCCGGGTGGACGTCACGGTCGACGGCGTCGCCGTCGTGGCCGCGTGGGCGCTGCTGGTGTGCTTCGCGGCCACCCGCCGGTGCTCGGCCGTCGGCGCGGTGCACGCGTGACAGCGATCGGCCGGCGGGCCGTGCGCGGCTCGCTGTGGCTGTTCCTGGTCAACCTGATCAGCAAGGGCAGCCAGATGGCCGTCACGCTCGTGCTGGCCGCGTTCCTCACCGAGGCCGACCTGGGCCTGGTCGCGCTGGCCGTCGCGCTGGTCAACATCGGCCAGGTCGTCCAGTCGATGGGCGTGTACGACGTGGTCAGCCGCACCGGGCGCGACCCGCTGCGGGTGGCGGGCACCCTGCTCGTGCTCAGCGCGGGCGCGGGCCTCGCCCTGGCCGCGGCGCTGGTGCTCGCGGCGGACGCGGTCGCGCACGCGCTCGACGCCCCCGACGCCGCGCCCCTGCTGCGGCTCGCCGCCGCGAGCCTGCCGTTCTCGGCCGTGGCGGGCGTGCAGATGGGGCTGCTGCACCGCGATCTGGCGTTCCGCCGCCGGCTCCTGCCCGACGCGGGCGGCGCGGTGCTCGGCGCGGCCGTCACGGTCGCGCTCGCGGTGACCGGCGCCGGACCGTACTCGCTCGTCGTCGGCCTGCTGTGCACGGCGGTGGCGCAACCCGCGCTCGGCGTGGCCGTCGGCGTGCGGGTCCGGCCCCGCTGGGACGCCGGCGCGGCGGCCGAGGCGCTGCGCTGGATCGCGGTCGTCGGACCGGGCGCGCTGGTCGCCGTGCTGCTGATCAACGTGGACTACCTGGCGATCGCCCGCGTCCACGGGCCCGACGCGGTCGGCGTGTACTCCCTGGCCTACCGGATCGCCTGGGTGCCCTACATCCTCGTCGCGGTGGTGCTCGGCGGGGTCGTGCTGCCGCTGTGCGCCGAACTGGTCCGCGACGGGCGGGGGCTGTCCGACGTCGTCGGCCGCTTCACCGCCGCCGCGCTCGTCGTGACCGGCGGCCTGTACGCGGTGACCGCCGCCCTGGCCGACCGGGTCGTGGTGTTCGGCGCGCGGTGGGCGGACGCGGCCGCGCCGCTGGCCCTGCTGTGCCTGTACGGCCTCGGGATCAGCCTGCTGCACCTGTGGTACCAGGTCCTCAAGGCCGCCGGGCACGCCCGCCGCTACCTCGCCCTGGAGGCGACGCACCTCGTGCTGCTCGTCGCCGGCCTGCTGCTGTTCACCCGGCACGGCGTGGTCGCGGTCGCGGTCGTGCAGGTCGCCGCGGCGTGGCTGGTCGTGCCCGCCGCGTGGTGGGCGCTCGCCCGGCGCGGCATCGGGCCGCCGCCGCGGGCACTGGTCAAGGGCATCGCCGGGGTCGCCGCGGCGGCCGGGTGCTGCGCGGCGGTGGCGTTCGGGGTCGGTGACGTGTTCGGGCCACCCGGTTCGGTGGTGGCCGCGCTCGGTGAAGGGGTCGTGTTGGCGGTGGTGTGCGGCGTGGTCGTGCTGGCGGCGAACCGGGAGGTGGTGCGCCGGTGAAGGTGGCGCACGTGAGCCAACCCGTCACGGCGGGCGTGGCGGAGGTGGTGCTGCACCTGGCCCGCGCCCAGCGGGACCTCGGCTGGGCGGTGACCGTCGTGTGCCCGCCCGGACCCCTCGCCGACCGGGCGCGGGCCGCCGGCGTGGCGGTGCGGGCGTGGCCCGCGCGACGCCACCCCGGACCCGGCACGGCCGCCGAGGTGGTGCGGCTGCGGCGCGTGCTGCGCGACGTCGCGCCGGACGTCGTGCACCTGCACAGCTCCAAGGCCGGCCTGGCCGGGCGGCTCGTGGTGCGGGGCCGGCGGCCGACGCTGTTCCAGCCGCACCTGTGGTCGTTCGACACCGCCACCGGCCCGCTCCGGCGCGCCGCCCGGACCTGGGAGCGGCTGGCCGCCCGGTGGACGCACCAGCTCGTCTGCGTCAGCGACGACGAGCTGGCCGCCGGGCGCGCCGCCGGCGTGGCGGGACCGGCGGAGGTGGTGTGCAACGGCGTGGACGTCGACCGCTTCCGGCCCCGCGACCGGCTCACGGCGCGCCGCCGGCTCGGGCTGCCGGACGTGCCCACCGCGGTGTGCGTGGGCCGGCTCGCGCCGCTCAAGGGCCAGGACCGGCTCCTCGCGGCGTGGCCCGAGGTGCGGGCGAAGGTGCCGGACGCGCGGCTCGTGCTGGTCGGCGACGGGCCGATGGCGGCCCGGTGGCGGGCGGCGTGCGACGACGAGTCCGTGCGCTGGTGGGGGCACGACGAGTCGGTCGCCGACCTCTACACCGCCGCCGACGTGGTCGTGCTGCCGTCCCGCGCCGAGGGCATGGCGCTGGTGCCGCTGGAGGCGATGGCGTCCGGCCGGTCCGTGGTGGCGTTCGACGTCAGCGGGGTGCGGCAGAGCGTCGGCGAGGCCGGCGCGGTGCTGCCGCCCGGTGACGTGGCGGCGCTGGCCGACGCGGTCGCGGTGCGGCTCGCCGACCCCGACGCGGCCGACCTGGAGGGCGCGCACGGTCGGCGGCGGGTCGAGCTGCTGTTCGACCGGCGGCAGGCGGCCGACCACATCGCGACCCTGGTGGACAAGCTGCTGGTGGGCGCGCGGTGAGCGGCCGGCCGCGGGTCGCGTACCTGCTCACCCAGGACAGCGGGGGACCGGTGGACGTCACCGTGCGCCTGGCGCGGGCGCTCATCGCCTCCGGCGAGGCGGAGGTGCGGGTGTTCGGGCCCGTGCCGCGGCGCGGCGCGGACGCGCTGGCCGGCCACCACGAGCCCGTGGAGGTGGGCGACAAGGCCGACGTGCGGGCCGCGCGACGGGCACGGGCGGCGGTGCGGGCGTGGCGGCCCGACGTGGTGCACGCGCAGGACCGGCGGGCCGGGCTGGTCGGCGCCGGGCTGCGGTGGCGGCACCGGGTCGTCCAGACCTACCACGGGGTGCCGGACGACGTGGGGGAGGAGTGGTTCCGGGGCGCGCCCCGGGCGGCCGGGCCGTCGGCCTACACGCGCACCGTCCTCGCGGCCGACGCGCTGGTCGCCCGGACCCTGCACCGGACGGTGGTGCCCGCGCGGGCCATGGGCCGGTTCCTGGCGACGCGGCTGCGCGTGCCCGGCGCCCGGCTGACGCACATCGACAACTGCGTGGAGCCCGCGCACGTGCTGCCGCCGGCCGGGCCGGTGCGGCGGCTGGTGTTCGTCGGCCTGCTGGTGCCCCGCAAGGGGTTGGCCACGCTGCTCGCGGCGTTGGCGCTGCCCGGGGTGATGCCCGCGGACGCCACCCTGACCGTGGTCGGCGACGGGCCGGAGCGGGCGCGGGCGGAACGGCTGGCGCGCGCGTTGGGCGGGCGGGTGACGTTCCTCGGGTTCCGGTCCGACGTGCCGGACCTGCTGCGCCACCACGACGCGCTCGTGCTGCCGTCCACGATGGAGCAGCAGCCGCTGGTGGTGGCGGAGGCGATGGCGGCGGGCAAACCCGTGGTGGCCACCGACACCGGCGGCGTGGCGGACATGCTGGGCGGTGCGGCGGACGCGCTGGCCGCGCCCGGCGACGTGCGCGCCCTGGCCGACCGGCTGCGCGCGGTGTTCGCCGAACCCGACCCGGCGCGCGTCGGCCTGCGGCTCGCCGAACGGGCGCGGGAGCGGTTCGCGCCGCACGTGTGCGCGCGGCGGCACCTCGCGCTCTACCGGGAACTCATGGGCCGGGAGCCGTAGGCGTCGTGGTGTCGGTCGTGGTCGGCTCGGTGGTCGTCGGCTGGGTGGTGGGCTCGGTGGTCGTCGGTTCCGCCGTGGTGGTGTCCGTCGTCGGTTCCGCCGTGGTGGTCGGGGTGGTGGTCTCCGTGGGGGTCCTGGTCGGCGCGGTGGTCGTGGTGTTCGACGGGGTCACCAGGATCACCGCGTCACCGCCGGCCAGCTCGATCGTGCCCGACACGGCCGCGCCGCCGTCGAAGTTCACCAGGCCGGGCGGCGGCGTCACCCGCGCGGCCTTCCCGGTCGGGTTCACCGCCACGTACCCGCCGGTGAACCGCCGGTCCCACACGCCCGACGGCAGCCGGTTCGCGGTCTCGACCGCCTCGCCGAGGTTCGAGTCCTGGTAGCGGGACCAGTCCGGGTTGCGGTAGTCCCTGGTGGTCGCGCCGGACCAGCAGGTGTGCGGGCTCGCCAGCAGCGCCGCCGTCGCGTACCCGACGCGTTCCTCCCGCGCGCCCTTGGTGTGGGTGATCAGCAGCAGCCACGACTCGCCGAGCGCGGCCTGCGACCGCAGCTCCTTCCACTCGTTGCCCTGGAAGGTGAGCAGCCCGCCGGTGCCGTCGTCGCGCAGGCCGAAGTTCTCCTCCATCGCGCCGTCGTAGCGGGAGTGCGCGGTCCACCGGCCCGCGATGAGGTGCGACTCGGACACGTTCGGAATCAGGATCTTCCCGGCCCGGCGCAGCGACTCGCCCGCCGTGGTGAGGAACGCGTCCATGCCCTCGCGGATCAGCCGGTCGGTCTCGGCGGCGTCCTCCGTGCCCTTGAGCACGGCCGTCGAGTAGTGCCTGAGCGTGCTGAAGTCGTTGTCCGCCAGCACCCCGTCCCAGCCCTCGCGCACCACCTCGGCCGTGACCGCGTCGCTCCACGCCTTCTGGTAGGTCGGGTCCCACACCGTCATCTGCCAGTGCTTCGGGTAGGACTTCCACTCGATCCGGTTGTCGTGGGTGTCGACGGCGAACCACTGCGGGTGCTCCCGCTGGGCCTTGAAGTAGCCGATGCCGGTGGGCAGGAACGGCGCGTCCACGTCGCCGTGCACCGCGCCGGGGTAGTTGCGGGCGCTGGCGAAGTCCTTGTACACCAGCACCTTGATCTTGGGGTTGACCGCCTTGAGCCGGCGCAGCGACGTCACCTCCGTCGCGTTGAGCACCACCAGGCTGTAGTGCTGCGCGGCGAACGCGATCTCCTGGCGGGTGGGCGTCTCGCCGATGCCGTACCACCAGCCGCACGGCGCGAGCGGCCTCGGCACCGGGCCCAGCGGGTCCGGCGGGGTGGGCCGGCCGCCGGCGGCGCCCGCCGTGCACGCCGCGCTCGGCGCCAGCAGCGCGGCGGCGCAGACCAGCGCGAGCAGGCGGCGGGGTCGGCGGTTCAGCGGTTCCTTCGGCACAACAGCTCACCCACCGTCTGCAACAGGATTTTCAGGTCCAGCCACAACGACCAGTTGGCTATGTAGTAGTTGTCGTACCGGGAGCGGTCGACAATCGACGTGTCGCCCCGCAACCCGTGCACCTGGGCCAGCCCGGTCAGCCCCGTGGGAACGCGGTGGCGGGCCCAGTATAGCTCGTGGATGGCGGAGAATTCGCGCACGAAACCCGGTCGTTCCGGCCGCGGCCCGACGATGGACATGTCGCCCCGGATGATGTTCCACAACTGCGGCAGTTCGTCCAACGAAGTGCTGCGCAGGAAACGCCCGACCGGCCCGACCCGGTGATCTCCGACCACCGACCAGGTGACTTGGGAATCGTCCTCGCCGGTCATTCTCACGCTGCGCAGTTTGTAGAGCACGAACGGCTGATCGTCCATGCCGACCCGGACCTGGCGGAAGATCACCGGCCGGCCGCTCTCCAGCAGCACGGCCAGCGCGCACAGCGCCATCACCGGCGACAGCGCGACCAGCGCCGTCGCCGCCAGCACCACGTCCATGGCGCGCTTGACCCACCAGCTCGGCCGGCTGGTCGGCGCGGTGCCCAGCCGCATCAGCGGGTAGCTGCGCAGCCGCTCGATGTCCGGGCCGTCCTGGTGCAGCTCGTACATCCGGGGCACCACCAGGGTGGTGCAGCGCAGCCGGTGCGCCACGATCGCCGAGTCGACCACGGACGACTCGCGGGCCCGCGAGAACGCCAGCACGACCGTGCCGACGCCCAGCCGGGTGATCGCCTCGCCCAGGTCGCCGTCCACCAGCCCGACCGGCAGGCGGTCGGGGTCCACCGCGGGCTCCGGGTCGACGAACCCGACCGGGCGCAGGCCGAACTCCGGGTGCGCCAGCATCGCGCCGACCAGGTCGACCCCCACCTTCCCGGCGCCGACCACGAGCGTGCGGTCGCAGCGGTCGAACCGGCGGCGGCACCAGCGGCCGAAGGCGAACACGGCCAGCCGCGCCGGTTCCGCCGCGGCGGCGAACGCGAGCACCGTCCACTGGGTGGCGACGATCGTCGCGGTCTCCGCGCCGCCGACCATGCCGACGACCGTGACCAGCGCGAACGCCACCGCGGTCGCGCCGGCGGAGCGCGGCAGGTCCTGCAGCCACGACAGCCACAGCCGCCGCCGGTACAGCCGGCACGCGCCCCGCACGCCCAGCAGCGCGGCCGCCACCACGGCGGTCCACCGCGCGCCGGGGGAGTGCCGCGCGGCGACCGCGAGCACCGCCGTCACCTCCACCGCGACCAGCAGCACCGCCACCGCGTTCACCCGCCGCAGCGGGTCCGACCGCGACGCCGCGCGGGGCCTCGGCAGCCGCCACCGCGACACCAGGGCCGGGGTGGTCGCCGAGCCCGCCCCGTTCACCGCGGACCACCCTTGCCAGGGACCGAGCGCGTCCCGTCCACGCCACACCACATCCGGACGACGTCCTTCCCACCACGAACCCGATATTGGTCACCCGTTCGAGACCATCCGAACAGGGAATTTCTGCTCACTCGGTGTGCATGAAGCCTCGGCTAATAGGGTTAAGTCACTCTTTCGGTGAACACTATTCCCCTTTCCTGTGGTCCTCGGGGCGGTGTGCTCCGGTAATTCATCCGGTCGTGCGACGGGATCCCGGCGGGGTGGTCCAATCTAGTCGCGGTCCGGAGGCGAATAATTCTGGACCGTCATCCTCCGTCCAGTGAAATGGGACCCATTGACCGTCGATGAAGGCGACGTGCGCACCACGTCGGGACAGGGCGGACCGGCCCTGCCCGACGAGCGGCGCACCCACGCCCGTGCCCACGTCGTGCTGCCCGCCTACAACGAAGCCGCCTCCCTGCCGCCCCTGCTGACCAGGCTCGCCGAGGTCGCGCCCGCCGGGAAGATCGTCGCCTGGGTCGTGGACGACGGCTCGTCCGACGGCACCGCCGACGTCGTCGCCGGCGGCTGGCCCGGCCTCGACCTGCGGCTGGTCAGCCACCCCGTCAACCTCGGCCTCGGCCAGGCCGTCCAGTCCGGGCTGCGCGCCGCCCTCGCCGAGGCCGACGAGCACGACGTCGTCGTCGTGATGGACGCCGACGACACCCACGACCCCGCCCTGATCCGCGACCTCGAACGCGAGATCGCCGCCGGCGCGGACGTCGTGATCTGCTCCCGGTTCGTCGACGGCGGTACCGACGCCACCGCGCCGCCGCTGCGCCGGCTGCTCTCCCGCGGCGCGGCCGTCCTGTTCCGCCGCGTGCTGCGCGTCCACGGCGTCCGCGACTGCACCAGCGGCTTCCGCGCCTACCGGGCCAGCCTGCTGGCCCGGGCCGCGGCCCACTGGGGCGAGCGGCTCATCGAGGAACGCGGCTTCGCCTGCATGGTCGAGCTGCTGCTCAAGCTGCGGCACTGCCGGCCCGTCGTCACCGAGGTGCCCCTGGCCCTGCGCTACGACCGCAAGCGCGGCCCCAGCAAGATCCGGATCGCGCGCACCGTCTGGCAGTACGGCAAGCTGCTGGTCCGCGACCGGCTCTCGCCCGCCCCCTACCGGTCGCTGTGATGCGGCCCGCGGACCACGGCCACGTCGTGGTGGTCGGCGGCGGGATCTGCGGCCTCGCCACCGCCCACCGGCTCGTGCGCCTCGGCGCCCGCGTCACCCTGCTGGAGGGCGGCGACCGGCTCGGCGGGCTCGGCACGTTCTTCGGCTGGCGCGACCGCTGGGTCGAACGCTTCTACCACTGCGTCATGCCGACCGACGAGCACCTGCTCGACCTGCTGGACGAGCTGGGGCTGCGCGACTCCGTCACCTGGCGGCCCACCCGGATGGGCATGGTCGTGGACGGCCGCGGCTACCCGTTCACCACGGCCCTCGACCTGCTCAGGTTCACCCCCCTGGGGTTGCCCGACCGGGTGAGGTTCGGCCTCGTGTCGGTGCTGCTGCGCCGGCTCGGCAAGGGCCGGGACCTCGACGGCACCCGCACCGAGGACTGGCTGCGCGGCCTGTACGGCGACCGCGTGTGGGACCTGCTGCTCGCGCCCCTGTTCGGGGCCAAGTTCGGGACCAGGTTCGGCGACGTGCCCGCCCTGTACCTGTGGCAGCGCCTCGGCCGCGAAGGGGCCGCGTCGGTCCGCGGCTACCCCCGCGGCGGCTACCGCGCGATCATCGAGGCGCTGCACGCGGCCATCGAGGACGGCGGCGGCGTCGTGCGGCTGGGCGCCCCCGTGCGGCGGATCGCCGTCACCGACGGCGGCGCGCGCCTCGTGCTCGGCGACGGCGAGACCGTGGCGGCCGACCGCGTGGTGTCCACCCTGCCGCTGCCGCAGCTGCGCGCGCTCGCCGACGACGACCTCGCCCCCCGGCTGCCCGACGTGCGGCTGCCGTACCAGGGCGTGGTCAACGTCCTGTTCTTCCTGCGCCGCCCCCTGTCCGGGCACTACTGGACGCCCGTGGTGCGCTCCGGCACCGAGTTCGACGGCCTGATCCAGATGACCCCCCTGGCCGGCGTCGAGCCCTACGACGGCCGGCACCTCGTCTACGCGATGCGCTACACCGACCGCGAGTCCCCGCTGTTCCGCGAGGACGACGCGGCGGTCGCGGCGCGCTGGACCGCGCAGCTCCTCGCGCTGCACCCCGACGTCCACCCGGACGACGTCGAGGACGTGCGGGTGTTCAAGGCCCCGTTCGTGGAACCGGTCTACCCGCTCGGATACCTCGCCCGCCGCCCGCCGGTGGTGGTCGCCGGCACCCCGCTGCTGCTGGCGACCACCGCCCACGTCTACCCGGACGTCACGAGCTGGAACTCGAGCGTGGGACTGGCGCGGCGGGTCGCCGCGACGCTGGCGGGGGCACCACAACCCGTTCCGGGCTGAGCCGCGCGGCGCGCACCGGCTCGCCCCGCACGAGCTGCCGCACCGCGGCCGCGATCCGGGTCGACGGCGAGCCGGTGCCGTAGGGCGACGGGATGCGCTCCAGCCGCTCCCGGTGCCCCGGCACGTCGTCCAGCCACCGCAACACCTCCGCCCGCACCCGCGGCCCCGGCGGCACCAGCGTGCCGAACGTGCCCTCGATCTCCGGCCGCTCCGTGCTGCGCCGCACCACGACCACCGGCCGCTTGAGCACGCTGACCTCCTCCTGGATCCCGCCCGAGTCCGACACCACCACGGCGGCGCACCGGGCCAGCGCCAGGAACGCCGGGTACGCCTGCGGCTCCACCACCCGCAGCCCGCCCAGCAGCGCGTCCAGGCCGAACCCCGCCACCCGCTTCGCGGTGCGCGGGTGCAGCGGCAGCACCACCGGCAGCGGCAGCCGGGTCAGCTCCCGCAGGATCGTCTCCAGGGTCACCGGGTCGTCCACGTTCTCCGGCCGGTGCACGGTCGCCAGCACGTAGCCGTCACGGCTCAGCTCGTGCGCGGCCAGCACGACCGCCTCCTCCTCCGGACCCGGCAGCGCGCTCGCCAGCGCCTCCACCACCGTGTTGCCGGTGACCGCGATGCGCTCCTCCGGCACGCTCTCGGCCAGCAGGTTGGCCCGGTTGAGCGGGGTCGGCGCGCAGCACAGGTCGGCGAGGTGGTCGATCGCCACCCGGTTGTGCTCCTCGGGCATCGCCCGGTCGAAACTGCGCAGCCCCGCCTCGACGTGCACCAGCGGCACGTCGTTCGCGTTGGCGGCCAACGCGCCCGCGAGCGCGGACGTGGTGTCGCCCTGCACGACCACCGCCGTCGTCGGGTGCCGGGCCAGCGCCTCGTCCACCGCCGCGACGGCCAGGCCGAGCTGCCGCCCCCGCGGGCCGCCGCCGACGTCCAGCTCGTGGAACCGGCCCGGCCGGCCGACGTCCTGCCGGATCCGGTGGTACATCGCGGTGTCGTAGTGCTGTCCCGTGTAGACGACGGTGGCGCTCGCCCCCATCAGCCGGATCAGCGGCGCGAGCTTGATCAGCTCCGGCCTCGTGCCGCACACCATCGTGACGGTGCCGGGGATTCCCTGGTCTATCGGACCCACCTCCAGTCGCGGACGACGCGCGCCCGGGGCGCGATCGCGGTGAAGGGTAGAGTCCGCCGGGGGGAATTTCCCTTGTGCCTCAGTCCATCGAGTGAACTTGACGGTCGCGCCGGCCGGGTTGTCGAGGTGGCTCGGTAGGTTGGCGAGTGGATCATCACGACACTGTGGACGGACGTGGGCAGGATGCTGCGAAGACGGGCGGCGGCGCTCGCCTCGGTCGCACTGGTGGCGGCGCTGGTGGGGCCCTCGCCCGCGCGGGCGGTCGGCGCCGTGCTGCTGCCCGACCTCCGGCAGGCGCCCGTGGGCTGCGCCGGCGGGCACACCGGCGACCCGTCGCGGTGCGTGGACTGGGACGTGTGCGCGGTCGCCGACCCGGCCGGGCCCAACGGCCCGTGCGTGCAGGCGGCCCCGATCGGCGCGGTCCGGCTGAGGTTCACCACCTCGGTGGACAACATCGGCGACGGGCCGCTGCTCGTCCACGGCACCCGGCCGAGCGCCGACCAGCCGCGGATGACCGCGCGCCAGGCGTTCCAGTCCGCCGTGGACCGCTCGATCCCGATGACGTACGCGGCCGCGCAGCACGCGATCCCCGCCACCCTGTACTACGAACCCGCGCCCACCCACGAGCACTGGCACCTGCTCGGGTTCGAGCGCTTCCAACTCCGCACCCCTTCGGGTGACGCGGTGGTCACCGACCGGAAGACCGGGTTCTGCCTGGGCGACCGGTACGCCGTCAAGGAGGCGCTGGCGAACCGGCCGAGCGACGCGGCCACCCCCGAAGGCGAGCTGGCGGCGTTCCTGCGCAAGAACCGGTGCGGGCACCACGCGCCGGAGGCGTTGACCGTCGTGCAGGGCATCTCCGTCGGCGCGGGCGACGACTACACCTACAAGGTCGACTACCAGTGGCTGGACATCAGCACGGTGCCGTCCGGCGTGTACGACGTGGTCAACGTGGTCAACGGCGACCGGACGCTGGTGGAGAAGTCCTACCGGAACAACGCCTCCTCCATGGCCGTCTCCATCCGCTGGCCGGGCGGCGCGACCACCCCGCCGACCACCATCACCCAACCGCCCGAGGTGCGGCTGCTGCGCAACTGCCCCGGCGCGGAGCGCTGCGCCTCCCCGCGCGGGTAGCCCGGCCGGCGACGTTTGGCGGCGCCCGGCCGGGGGAATTCGCCAGTCGTCCGGACCGGCGAGCCGAAGGGTGGGGCCATGTCGTCGGCCACCGTGAACCGCGTCCTCGCGGGCCGCTACCGCCTGGCGGGCAAGCTGGGCGAGACGGGTCCGGTCGAGATCCACCGCGGCTGGGACGTGGTGCTCCGCCGGTTCGTCGCGGTCCGGCTGTTCGACGGCGGCGACCCCGCCGCCGACCGGCGGTTCGACCACGAGATCCGCACCCTGGCCGCGCTGTCCCACCCCGGGCTGCTGTCCGTCTACGACGTCGGCACGTGCGGCGACACGGCGTTCGTCGTGATGCAGCTCGTCGAAGGCACCACGCTGCGCGACCGGCTGCTCGACGGCACGTTCACCCCCGCCCAGGTCCACGCCCTCGGCCACCAGCTCGCCGACACCCTCGCCCACGTGCACGACCGGCGGGTCGTGCACCGCGGCGTGACACCGTCGACCATCCTCCTCGACGGCGCCGACACCGCCTACGTCACCGACTTCGGCCCGGCCCGCTCCCTCGACTCCACCGCCGACACCACCCCCGTCGGCGCCACCGCCTACCTCGCCCCGGAACAGGTCCGCGGCGACGACGTCGGCCCGCCCGCCGACGTCTACGCCCTCGGCCTCGTCCTGCTGGAGTGCCTGACCGGCTACCGCGAGTACCCGGGCGACCGCGTCGAGGCCGCCGTCGCCCGCCTGCACCGCCCGCCCGAGATCCCGCACGACGTCCCCGCCGGCCTCACCCGCCTGCTCCGCTCCATGACCGCCCGCTCCGCCCGCCGCCGCCCGACGGCCGCCCGGTGCGCCGCCGCCCTGCGCCCCGCCCCGGCCGCCCTGCCGCGCGACCGGCTGCTCTGCGGCGTCCGCACCGCCACCCCGGCACGCCCCTGACCATCACAGTCCTTTCAGGACTCCCGGCGCCGCCCCCGGTGCCCCCTTCCCCGAAAGCCCCTCACGGACACGGACCGTTCGACTAGAGTCGTCCCATGGAGACGCTCGCCTGGCTGCTCGACTCCGATCCGGCGCTGCGGTGGCAGGTCGAACGCGACCTCGCCGGCGAACCGCCCGAGGTGTGGCAGGCGACCCGCGCCAGGATCGCGACCGAGGGCTTCGGCGCGCGCCTGCTCGCCCTCCAGGACCCGGACGGCCAGTGGGCCGGCGGCGCGTTCTTCCCCGCCGGCTTCGACTTCCACGGCCCCGAGGCCGCGGAGGGAGCCGGCCAGCCGTGGACCGCGACGACGTGGACGCTGACCACGTTGCGCGAGTGGGGACTGGACGGCGAGGTCCTGCGCGCCCGGCGGACCGCCGAACTGCTGGCCGAGAACTCCCGCTGGGAGTACGACGATTTGCCGTACTGGGGCGGCGAGGTCGACTGCTGCATCAACGCGTGGACCGTCGGCAACGGCCTGTGGCTCGGCGCCGACGTCAGCGGCATCGTCGACTGGTTCGTCGACCACCGCCTCCCCGACGGCGGCTGGAACTGCGAGTGGGTCAACGGCTCGACCCGGTCGTCGTTCCACTCGACCCTCAACTCGCTGAAGGGCCTGCTCGACCACGACGCCGCGACCGGCGGCACGGACGCCACCCGCGCCGCCCGCCGTGCCGGCGAGGAGTACCTGCTGCGCCGCTCCCTGTTCCGCCGGCTGTCGACCGGCGAACCGGTCGCCCCGTGGGTCACGAGCTTCTCCTACCCGTTCCGCTGGTTCTACAACGTCCTCAACGCCACCGACTACTTCCGCCGCGCCGCGCTGGTCGACGGCACCCCGCCGGATCCCCGCATGGCCGAGGCGATCGCCCTCGTGCGCGCCGCACGCCAACCGGACGGCACCTGGCTCCAGGCGAGGCGACACCCCGGACGGGTGTGGTTCGAGGTCGACGTGCCGGCCGGCGAACCGTCGAAGTGGCTGACCCTCTACGCCACCCGCGTCCTGAACTGGTGGGACGCCACCCACCCCAACCCCGAATAACCACCACCCCCGCGCCTTCCCCTTCTCACCCCAATCGTGTGCGCCTCACCCCCCCACCTCCCCAGGCCCTTCTCGCCCCTCCCCGTCTCCCCGGACCCTTCTCGCTCTCCCCGTCGGCCCTCACCGACCCACCGGACTCACTCAACCGCCCGACCGTCCTCATCCTCCACGTGCATGGCCGCCCCTTCGGGCCCCAGCAGGTAATCCGACCCGGCCTCACCCGCGATCGCCGTCGACTCCCGATCACCGAAGCCACCGTCGTCATCAGGCCCGACGTACTGCGGCCCGACCGTCCCACCCGGCCCCCGCACCTCACGGTCGTCCTCCCGCTCCCACCGCGGCTCGAACTGCTCCTGCTGCTCGGACACCGGACGTCCTCCCCGCTCCACCGCCCTGCGCTCCTCAACCATCGGTCACGCCTCCCTTCCGCCGTCCCTGCCCACGCGGGCCCGCCTACCGACCGGGTTACCCAGCCAACGCACCACCCCCTCGTTTGCCCGCTGCCGCGCCGGTGAACCCAGAACGGCATGACGGCGAGCGGCACGACGGCGGTGTCGGTCGACGCCTGGGG